>NZ_FQZG01000011.1 GCF_900141915.1 Tessaracoccus bendigoensis DSM 12906
GAGTTGCGGGCCGCGTTGACCGCACGAGACCAAGGCTGCGTGTTCCCATCCTGCGGCGTGGCACCGGCCGCCTGTGAAGCGCACCACATCCAACCCTGGTGGGCCGGAGGCGCAACATCGGTCGCAAACACGATGCTGCTATGCCCGTTCCACCACCGACTCGTCGAGCCAGACCCCGAACAATCCCATGCTTCGCAATGGGAAGCATTCCTCGACCCCGAAACCGGCCGAGCCAGCTTCATCCCCCCAACCCACATCGACCCAACCCAGACCCCCAGACAACACCGCCAGCACCGCGTCCCAGACATCCTCAACAACCCCACCAGCCCCCACCCGGCCAGCAAGACCACCACAACAACAAAGACCAGCCGACCCGAGACCGGCAGACCCGAGACCGGCAGACCCGAGAAGAGCGCCGAAACTCGCCCATCCGTCTGGGACCAGCCACCCGAGCCTTCGGTCTGGGACCAGCCACCAGAGCCCTCCGCCTGGGACGAACCCATCGAGCCATCGGACCAGGACCAACCACCAGAGCCGCCAGCCAAGGACGAGCCACCCGAGCCGCAACCCGACGAGGCCGAGCCGCCCGAACCCACCGACGACCGGGGCCAACCACCCAACCCCTCCGCCTGGGACCAGCCACCCACACCCTCACCGTGGGCAGAGCCACCCGAGCCCTTCGACTGGAACCAGCCACCCGAGCCCTCGGTCTGGGATCAGCAACCCGAGCCGCCAGCCGAGGACGACTCGCCTGGACCCACCGATGACTGGGGCCAACCACCCAGGCCCTCCGGCTGGGAGGACACATCCTCGCCCCCGACGTGGGCAGAGTCGCCCGAGCACACCGACGACCGGGACGAGCGTTGCACCGTTGCCTTTGAACCCGAAGACGACCCCTGGCACCCGCACGCTTGGGGACCAGCCGAACCCCGAGCCGGATAGACCCCGCCGCCGGTTGAACCCGGCCCCGCGCGTCGGCTGAGCCGCCTGGCGCGTCGGTTGAGCCCGGCCCCGCGCGTCGGTTGAGCCGCCTCGTGAGGAACGAACGAGGCGTGACGAAACCTGGCACACGGTGCAGAATCCTGGCCACAGCATCCTGAGAGACTCTGCGGAGATGGTCACGATGGTTTCGTCACGGTCCCCGGCGCTCCGCGCGGCGGGACCAGCTCAACCAGCGCGTCGGTTGAGCCGCCTGGTGAGGAACGAGCCAGGCGTGGTCGTTACCACCTGGTACACGGTGCAGACACCCGACCGCAGGTTCTTGAAGGACTCCACGGAAACCTCACGATGGTCTCGACACGGTCCCCGGCGCTTCGCGCGGTGGGACCGGCTCAACCGACGCGCAAGCCCGGCTCAACCGACCGTGCGGCAATCCCGGCTCCACCGACGCGCAAGCCCGGCTCAACCGCCGCGCCCCCGGCTCAACAGACGCGCCGCCAGGCTCAACCAACCGACGGATCGGACACCCACTAACGCTCGAAGTAGGGCAGCGACCTGAGGGCGCGGTCAAGGTGCCAGGTCGCGTACGCCACGACCATGCCGTCGACCCTCGTGGCGATATTCCGCGGTGAGGCCAGCGCCTCTTCCCAGTCGCCGGACAGCAAGGCCCCGAGATGCAACGAGTCTTCGCTTTCGAGGGTGGCCGAGCCCGGCGTCCGGCAGTTGCCGCAGACGGCGCCTCCGCCTTGAGGCGAGAACCACCGCACCTCAGCCGACCCGCAGCCCGCACACTGGAGTGTCGACACACCGTAGCCAGCCACGGCTAGGGCTCGCAGAAGGAACGAGTCGACGATCAACGGCGCCGGAAGGTCGCCCCGCTCCAGCGCGAGGATGGCTCCCAGCAGCAACAGGTACTGCTGTAAGGAGGGGGTGCCTTCCTCCGAGACGAGCCGGTCGGTGGTCTCCACGAGCACCTCGGCGGCGGTGAACCGCGGGTAATCCGCAGCCAGGCGACTGGAGTGCAAAGCCTCGACCTGCGTGACGACCTCGAGCGATCCGCGTCCCTCAGCGAACTGGATGTCGACGTGGCTGAATGGTTCCAGCCGCCCACCGAACTTGCTCGAGGTCCGACGGACCCCCTTCGCGACGGCCCGCACCTTCCCGTGGGTGCGCGTCAGCAGCGTGATGATGCGGTCGGCCTCACCCAGTTGGTGGGTCCGCAGCACGACGGCTTCGTCACGGTAGGTGGGCACGGACCCGATTCTAGGCGGCTACCCTGATGGGGTGCCTGAGCCTCGCCGTCGCCCCACTCCACACCCAAGCGGTGCCACCGCGCCTGAGATCCCCGCCAAGGCGATACCGCGCCATGTCGCCATCGTGATGGACGGGAACGGTCGCTGGGCGAAGGAGCGAGGGCTGAAACGCACCGAGGGCCATGCGATGGGCGAGGCGTCACTCCTCGATGTGATCCACGGCGCCATCGAACTCGGGGTCGAGTATCTTTCGGCCTACGCCTTCTCGACCGAGAACTGGAAGCGCTCCCCCGATGAGGTGCGCTGGCTGATGGGCTTCAACCGCGACGTGATCCACCGACGCCGTGACGAGCTGAACGACCTAGGCGTCAAGATCCGTTGGGCCGGGCGTCGCCCCAGGTTGTGGGGCTCGGTGATCAGGGAGCTCGAGGTCGCAGAGGAGATGAGCAAGAGCAACGACACCCTGACGCTGCAGTTCTGCGTCAACTACGGCGGCCGCGCCGAGATCGTCGACGCGGCCCGCGAGATCGCCCGGCTGGCAGCAGCGGGAAGGCTCGACCCGGATCGGCTCACGGAGGCGAGGTTCGCGAAGTTCCTGGACGAGCCGGAGATCCCAGACGTCGACCTGTTCGTGCGCTCTTCCGGTGAGCAGCGCACCTCGAACTTCCTGCTGTGGCAGTCGGCCTACGCCGAGTTCATCTTCCTCGACCGGTTGTGGCCGGACTTCGACCGTCGCGACCTCTGGGCGGCCGTCGAGCAGTACGCGAAGCGGGAGCGTCGCTTCGGCTCGGCGTGAGTTGGGCGTTGAGCACTATCCCGGACTCGATCGACGACACGCCGCAACTGGGCGTCGCTTGGGCAAACGAACCCGGGATAGTGCTCAACGCCTGATCTACCACAGCGCTAATCGAGGCGTTCGACGGACGTCGCCCGGACGACGGCCGAGCCGGCGGCGTCGCTGGCAGGCAGGTCGACATCGGCGATGATCCGCCAGTCGTGGTTGCCGGCCGGGTCGTCCAAGATCTGCGTGATCCTCCAGTGATCTTTGCCCTTGTCGATCTCGAACATGCGGGGCCCTCGCGCTTGCCCGCCTGTGCCGATGTCGTCGTGCTCGTCCCAGTAGTCGGCCAGGGCCTCATCCCAGGCATGGGCGGTCATCACGACCTCAAGCGGCGGATCGACCAAGTGCGCGGCAGCCGTCTCCAGTTCACCCAGTTCCCGCCAGCGGTCGAGCGCGGCCAGTTCGACCCTGCGGAACATCGCCGTGCGGATCATGGCGGTGAAAGCGCGCTCGTTGCCGGTGACGGGGCGCGGCGGCGGGGGCGGCGCCCCTTGAGCCGCGAGTTCGGCGGCGGCCGCTACCTTGTCCGGGTCGGTGAGCGCCTCCCACTCGTCGAGCAGCGAGGAGTCCGTCTGACGGACGGTCTCCCCCAGCCACTCGACCAGGTCGTCGAAGCTCTCATCGCGGAAGCTGTCCGGCACCGTGTGGCGCAGTGCCCGGTAAGCGTCGGAGAGGTAGCGAAGCACGGTGCCCTCGCTGCGCTGCAGCTTGTAGAACGAGATGAACTGGGTGAAATTCATGGCACGTTCCCACATGTCGCGCACCACGGACTTCGGGGAAAGCGACGACGGATCGACCCACGGATGCGACTGCGCGTAGATCCCGATCGCGTGCTCCAACAGTTCGGCGAGCGGCTTGGGCCAGGTGACCTGTTCCAGCAGCTCCATCCGCTCGTCGTATTCGATGCCGTCGGCCTTCATCTGCGCCACGGCTTCGCCGCGCGCCTGGAACTGTTGAGCCAACACCACCTGGAACGGGTCCTCGAGCACGGCTTCCATGACGGAGACGACGTCGAGATGGTACGTCGGCGAATCGCGGTCGAGCAGCTCAAGGGACGCGACGGCGAAAGGCGCCAGCGGCTGGTTGAGTGCGAAATCCTGGCCGACGGAGTCAGCCATCACGCACCAACCGCCGTACTTATCGGGCTCCGTCAACTTGACGAGCACGCCGGAGCTCAACAACCCGCGGGTGAGTGCGAGCGCCCGACGCTTCAACGTCCGCTGCCTGTCCCTGCCCTCGTGGCTGGTCTCAATCAGCCGTTTCATCGCCTCGTAGCTGTTGCCCTGCCGCTGCGCAATGTTGAGGAGCATGCCGTGGGTAACCTGCATCCGGCTGGTCAGGTTCTCGGGTTCGGCGACGATGATCTTCTCGTAGCCCTCCTCGGTCCAGCCGACGAACCCCTCAGGCGGCTTCTTGCGAACCACCTTCCTACGCTTCTTCGGGTCATCCCCGGCCTTTTCCAACGCCCGCTCGTTCTCGATGACGTGCTCGGGCGCCTGGACGACGACGAAGCCGACGGTGTCGTAGCCCGCGCGGCCCGCCCGCCCGGCGATCTGGTGGAACTCGCGCGAACGCAGTTTCCTCACGCGGGTCCCGTCATACTTCGACAGGCCGGTGAACAGCACCGTCCGGATCGGCACGTTGATGCCGACGCCGAGCGTGTCGGTGCCGCAGATCACCTTCAAGAGCCCGGTCTGGGCCAATTGCTCAACGAGGCGCCGATACTTGGGCAGCATTCCGGCGTGGTGTACGCCGATCCCGCGGCGCACCAGCCCTGAAAGGATCTTCCCGAAGCCTGGCCCGAAGCGGAAGGCACCGATCTCCTCGGCGATCCGGTCGGCGTCGTGGCGGGTGATCAGGTTGACGCTCAGCAGCCCCTGGGCCCGCTCCAGCGCATCCGCCTGTGTGAAGTGCACGATGTAGACCGGTGCCTTCATCTCATGGACGAGGTCGACGACCTTCTCCTGGATCGGGGTCATCGACCACTCGAACAGCAGGGGAACGGGGCGTTCGGCGTCGTCGATCAGGCTGGTCGGACGGCCGGTCCGTTCAGAGAGCTGGGCCGCCATCGCGGAGATGTCGCCGAGCGTGGCGCTCATCAGCAGGAACTGCGCCTGCGGCAGTTCGAGCAGCGGCACCTGCCACGCCCAGCCCCGCTCGGGCTCAGAGTAGAAGTGGAACTCGTCGGCGATCACCATGCCGACGTCGGCACCCTCACCCTCACGCAGAGCGATATTGGCGAGCACCTCCGCGGTGCAGCAGATGATTGGGGCATCCGCGTTGACGGAGGCGTCCCCGGTGACCATGCCGACGTTCTCAGCACCGAACACCTGGCACAGCGCGAAGAACTTCTCGCTGACCAGTGCCTTGATCGGGGCCGTGTAGAAGCTGACTCGGTCGGTGGCCAACGCCGCGAAGTGGGCGGCAAGCGCGACCAGCGACTTACCGGAACCGGTGGGCGTCGCGAGGATCAGGTTGTTGCCGGAGAACAGCTCGATAGCGGCCTCATCCTGGTGCGGGTAGAGCGAGATCCCCTGCTCGAGCGCCCATGCGCTGAAGTGTTCATAGAGGGTGTCGGCGTCACCGGAGACGCGGTCGGTGAGCTTCAGCATGCCATTCACCATACTGGGTCACAGCCCGGAGCCGATCCGGTGGAGGGTCACCTGCGACTGGTTGAACAGTCTGAATGGCGGGCCGGTCACCCCGACGCCGCTGTCGACGTAGAGCGTCGAACCCCCTTCGGTGTAAGGACCCTTGCTGATCTTCGGGAACCAGTCGCCACCCGGCTGGTACAGCGCCCCGAGCAGCGGCAGCCGAACCTGGCCGCCGTGGGTGTGGCCACACAGTGCGTAGTCGACACCGGCGTCGTCGAGGACGGGCAGGAGGTCGGGTGAGTGGGTCAGGGCCAGGCGGAAGGCTTCCTGTGGAAGCCCGCTGACAGCGCGAGCAAGATCTCCATGGCCGCTGAAGTAGTCGTCGACCCCGACGAGTTGGACCCGGCCGAAGTCGCCGTCGAAGATCAGGGACTCGTTGACCAGCACCGTCACGCCATATTCGTCGAGTAGGGCGTGCAGCGCCTGCTGATCCGACGACCAATGATCGTGGTTGCCGTCGACGTAGAACCGGGGCGCGTCGATCCTGGCCAGACCGTCGAGCAGTTGGCGCACCGGGTCGAGGGTCTCGTTGTGGGTGTTGATGAGGTCACCGGTGAGTGCGATCAGGTCCGGTTCGGCGCCGCGTGCCAGGTCGACGATCGAGTCGACCTGGCCCGCGCGCGGCAGATTGTGGAAGTCGGTGATCTGAAGCACCCTCAGTTCACCGCTCAGCTCGGCCGAGGCATAGGTCGTCTCATTGAGCTTGGTGTGACGCACCTCCCACGTCGCGCGCCACACCGTCAACACCCCGACCAGCAGGACAGCCGTCGCCACAAAAGCGAGCCGCCGGAGCCATGGTCTTCGCCGAGGCGGAGCCTCAGGAGCAGACAACGGTCGACGGGCTTGAACCGCGCCAACCACCCGCAAGTACCCTGTCAGACCGCGTTCCGGGTTGCCGCATGGAAGGCCTCGGCCCGGTTCAGCGCACTCAGGATCGCCTTCATCGAGGCGCTCGTGATGCTGGGGTCGACCCCGACGCCCCAGAGAACCTGCGCGTCGTCGCCTTCCCCGATCTCACACTCGACGTAGGCCGCGGCCTTTGCGTCACCGCCGGCCTCCAGGGCGTGCTCCGCATAGTCCAGCACCTTGACGTGCGCGCCTTCCCGGGACAGGGCATCGACGAAGGCCGAAACCGGGCCGTTGCCTTCGCCCTCGAGCGCTACGGCCTTCCTGGTGGGCCCGTCCACAGACGCCGTGACGTGGAACTGGCCGTTGCTGGACGTCGAGCCGGCCGATTGCAGCACCCAGGGCTTCTCCCCCAGGTACTCGTGACTGAAGATCTGGTGGATCTCCTCGGCCGTCACCTCTCCACCGGCGACGTCGGTGTGCTGCTGCACGACGCGGCTGAACTCGATCTGGAGCCTGCGCGGCAGGTCCATCTTGAACTCGTTCTTCATCAGGTAGGCCATGCCGCCCTTGCCCGACTGCGAATTGACGCGGATGACGGCCTCGTAGGTGCGGCCGACATCGTGTGGGTCGATCGGCAGGTAGGGCGCCTCCCAGTGCATCTCGCCGACGGTGGTGCCGGCCTCCGCCGCGACGTCCTCCAGGTATTCCAGACCCTTCTTGATCGCATCCTGGTGAGACCCGGAGAACGCGGTGTAGACCAGATCACCGGCATAGGGGTGCCGCGGATGCACGGGCAGGCCGGTGCAGTATTCGACGGTGCGGCGCACGTTGTCGATGTCGGACAGGTCGATCTGCGGGTCGACGCCCTGCGTGTA
This sequence comes from Tessaracoccus bendigoensis DSM 12906, assembly GCF_900141915.1. Classification (GTDB taxonomy): domain Bacteria; phylum Actinomycetota; class Actinomycetes; order Propionibacteriales; family Propionibacteriaceae; genus Arachnia; species Arachnia bendigoensis. The sequence continues at coordinate 7,412 of NZ_FQZG01000011.1, forward strand.
GAGGTTCAGCGCCAGGGTCACCAGATCGACGTTGCCGGTGCGCTCGCCGTGCCCGAACAGGCAACCCTCCACCCGGTCTGCGCCAGCCATCTGGCCCAGCTCCGTCGCCGCGACCGCGGTGCCACGGTCGTTGTGGGGGTGCAGCGACACGGCGATGTATTCCCGGTTCTTAACGTTGCGGCAGAAGTATTCGATCTGGTCGGCGTACGTGTTCGGTGTCGAACGCTCCACCGTGGCAGGCAGGTTGAAGATGATCTCGCGGTCGGCGCCCGGCTGCCAGACGTCGGAGACGGCGTTGCAGACCTCGATGGCGAAGTCGGTGGGGGTCTGCGTGAAGATCTCGGGTGAGTACTGGTAACCGAACTCGACGTCGCGCAGGTGCTGGTCGGCGTACTTCATCACCAGTTCGGTGCCCCGTACCGCCAGGTCAACGCACTGCTGCTCCGAGATGCGGAACACCACCTTGCGGAACAGCTCCGCGGTGGCGTTGTACATGTGGATCGTGGCGCGGTGCGCACCGATCAGCGATTCGGCGGTGCGTTCGATGAGATCCTCACGGGCCTGGGTCAGCACCGAGATGGTCACATCGTCAGGCACCTTGCCGCGCTCGATCAGTTGGCGTACGAAGTCGAAATCGGTCTGCGACGCCGACGGGAAGCCGACCTCGATCTCCTTGTAGCCCATCGAGATCAACAGTTCGAACATCCGCATCTTGCGGGCCGGCGTCATCGGGTCGATCAGGGCCTGGTTGCCGTCGCGCAGGTCGGTCGAGAGCCAGCGGGGAGCCTTCTCGATCCTCTTGGTCGGCCAGGTGCGGTCCGGCACATCGACGGGGATGAACGGGGTGTAGCGATGCACCGGCATCGGTGTGGGCTGCTGGGTGGGGACGGGCTGGGTGCGGGTGTTGAACTGAGTCATCGGAGTCTTCCTTGGCTGGTTGCCGATCTTTGCCAGACGCGCAGATGCACCGCAGCGAGGGTTCCGGCTCAGGAGTTATTGAGCCTCGCTGCGGCGGCCAAGGAGAAGGGTGCGCCATGCCACGAGCGCCACAGTAGCCATAGAAGGGGCAGCGACACAAGGGCTTTTCGAGATTTGGACAGCCTAGGCCCGGATGCGGCAGCGTGACGCGCCGCTGCCCCGTGCCAGAACCTGGCACGGGGCAGCGACTGATTGTGGGCCGGGGGAATGGCCCCTTGATGGGCCTACTTGCCCGCGCCAGCGGTGAGACCGCCGATCAGGCGCTTCTCGATGATGCCGAACAGGATCACGACTGGCACGATCGCGATCAGTGCGACGGTGAACAGGTACTGCCAATCCTGGATGTAGAGCCCGAGGAATCGTGGCATCGACACCGTCAGCGGCTGGAGGTTCTGGTCCTGCACCAGGATCAGGGCGGCCGCATACTCGTTCCACGAGTTCACGAACACGAACACGATCGCGGTGACGATGCCCGGCCACACCAGCGGCAGCGAAATCTTGAACATCGTCTGGAGCCTGCCGAGGCCGTCGATCAGGGCCGCCTCATCGATCTCCTTCGGGACGGACGCGAAGAACGCCTGCATGATCCAGATCGCGAAGCTCAGGTTGAAGGCGCCGTTGATCAGGATCAGTGCACCCCAGACCGCATAGCCCTGCCAGCCCCGAAACTCCTGGTAGAGGCCGACCGCGAGGACAGTGGGCTGCAGCATCTGGGTGATCAGCACCAGCAGCAGGAACACCAGGCGACCCGGGAAACGGAACCTCGCCACGTAGTACGCGGCCGGTGTGGCCACGACCAGCACCAGCAGCGTCGCGCCGAAGGCGATCACGACGGTGGAGAGCAGCGATGCGGCGGGGTTGACCTCCGAGGACCACACCGACAGGTAGTTGCTCCACTGCGGATTCGCCGGGAAATAGGCCGGTGGGATCTCGGTCACCTCCAGCCGCGTCTTCAGCGAGGTGATGAACATCAGGGCGTACGGGAAGCCGAAGAAGGCCACGATGGCCAATGCACCGATGACGACCAGCCACGGATTAGGCGTCTTCTGAATGCCATTTTGTCTTTTCGCCATGTCAGTCCACCTCCTTCGTGGGCCGGACCACCACTAGATAGATCGCGATGATCACCAAGCAGAAGAGAAAGTTGAGCACCGACAGCGCCGAGGAGACACCGGGGCCGAGCGCGCGCTGATATTCGTACATCAAGGTCGTGGTGATATGCCCGGTGTGGTAGCCGGGCGTCTCCTGGAGAATCCGCAGGATCGGCAGCGAGTTGAACACGTTGATGATGTTGATCAGAGCAGCGGTGGCGATGGCTGGGCGCAGCAGCGGCAGCACGATCTGGAAGTAGCGCTGAGTTGCGGTGGCTCCGTCGACATGGGCGGCTTCAAGAACGTCTGTCGGCACCGCCTGCAGACCTGCGAGGATCGTGTAGCTCGTGAACGGAAGAGAGACATAGATCGCGACGAACACCGCGATCCAGAATGCGCTGGTCGGGTCCTTGGTCCAGGCCCTTCCGACCTCGAGGATTCCTGTATCGACGAGCAGCCTGTTGAACAGGCCGACGTTTTCCTGCAGCCCGTAGCGGAACACGGTAGCCGTCATGACGACGGAACAGGCCCAGGGGAGAATGATGAACAGTCGCAGGAGTTTGCGCCCTCGGAACGGTTTATTCAGGAACTGGGCGATGAGCAGCGACAGGAGCACCGTGATGATGACGACCACGACCACCCAGACGACCGTGTTGAGGAGGATGCGGCCGATCGGGACCCCTGGGAAGGTGAGCGCACCGGCCGGCCCGATGTAGTTGTCGAGCCCGATCGGATCGTCGCTTCGCCGGATGCCCTGCTTGTTGTACTTGAAGAACGAGGTGTAGACCATCAAACCGGCCGGGTACAACACGACCCCGACTATCAGGAGCAAGGTCGGCAGCAGCCAGGGCAGCGCGACGAGGGTCGCACGCCCCCGGCCTGCCCTTGGCCTACCCACCGTGGTCGCGGCGCGGGCTTTCTTTAACACGGGATACCTTTCCGGAGCCGCACTCCCGACTGACGGGAGACGCCCCGGTGGGTGCGTCTCCCGTCAGTCATGAAGTGAGTTGTCTCAGCTCTGAGCGTCGACCTGAGCCTGGATCTCCTTCAGCAGCGCGGCGGGATCGTCGGTGCCGACCCGGTAGGCGTTGCCCTGGAGAGAGGTCTGCAGTGCATCCCACTGAGTGTTGCCAACGGGCAGGAACTTCACGATCGACAGTGCTTCGAGGAAGCCCTTCTCGTTGTCGGTGGTCGCATCGGCCTTGGCCTTCTCGATCATCGACGTGGTGACGGGCAGCAGCTTGGTGCCCTTGTACCAGCCCTCGTACATCGCGTCGGAGTACATGAGGTCGAGTAGCGCACCGGTGGCGGCCTTACGGTCGGCGTCCTCGTTGTTGAACGCGACGATGAAGTCGGTCACACCGGTGGTGACGCCGTCGCCACCCGCCTTGTCAGGGACCGGGGCGAGGGCGACGTTGATGCCCTGGGCCTCGGCGTCGGCGACGATCTGCGAATGCCCGACGATCATGCCGAGCTTGCCGGCGTGCATGAGGTTGGCGACATCCTGACGGTTGTCCTCCAGCTTTGGCTGTGTGAGGCCCTCCGAGTGAAGCTTCTTCATCTCGGTGAATGCCTCGACGGCCTCCGGCGTGTCGGCGACGAGGTTCTCGCCGTCAACCCAGGTGCCACCGGCGCCCCAGAGCCACAGCGAGGACTCGACCTGGGCCTCTTCGCTGCCAAGCGGCATTCCGTAGCCGACCGTGCCGTCACCGAGGGCGACCAGCTTGGTGGCGGCGTCTTCCATCTCGGCCCACGACTTCGGCGCGGCAGCGATACCGGCCTTCTCGAACAGGTCGGTGTTGTAGATGAGCATGCGGGCGCTGGCGATGTCAGGGGCCGCCCACTGGGTGCCGTCGGCGCCGACGCCGTTGGCCAGCAGCGACGGTTCGATGGCGGCGATGGTGTCTGCGCTGACGACCTCGTCGATCGGGTACAGGAGTCCGGCATCGGCCGATGCCGCGAAGGCGTTGTCGTTGAGGATGTCCGGGTAGTCACCGGCCTGGATCCGTGCCGAGATCTTCTCAGCGAATCCGTCCCAACCCTCGATCTGCAGGTTCACCTTGACCTTGGGGTAGGTCTCGTTGAACTTGGCGATGATCGCGTCCCAGTCGGACTTCGATGAGTCGGCGTACGACGGCGCCAGGATGCTGATCTCGGTTTCGAGGTTTGCAGGATCGACGGCCGCAGGGGCACTGCCGTTGCTTCCCTCGTTCGAGGGGGACTCTGTGGTTCCGCCACAGGCGGACAGCGCGAATGCGCTGACGAGAGCGACGGCGCCGATCTTGAAGACACGCTTCTTCACGTGCGTTCCTTTCCTTACGGGTCAAGGGCAACCAGAACCTGGCTGATGCGGTGATCCTAGAAACGAACTGGGACGTTTGTGAACAGCCAGCCCGGCGTCGTAACCGAATAGTTACCGACGCAGGCCAGTCGCTCAGTCAAAGTGTTCGTTTTACGCTTGACCCGGTTGGTGGTGATAGGAAACAAATGAAGGAATCGCTCATTGTGGAGTGAGTGGTCCCTCCCTTGCCTGCTGTGGCAGCGTGGGTTTCGATCAGGCTGCCGCTCAGAATCCGAGACGGTTCAGATGCTTCGGGTCGCGTTGCCATTCCTTCAAGACCTTCACATGGAGGTTCAGGTGCACGCGGGTGCCGAGCAGACGGTTGATCTGTTCCCTTGCGGTCGCGCCGATCTCACGCAGCCGTTCGCCCCGGTGGCCGATGATGATGCCCTTCTGGGAATCGCGTTCGACCACAATGGAGGCGAAGATGTCGGTCAGAGGCTTGTCCTCAGGCCGATCGGGCCGCGGAAGGATCTCGTCGATCGTGACGGCTATGGAGTGGGGCAGTTCGTCACGCACTCCTTCTAGGGCGGCCTCGCGGATGAGCTCCGCGATCAGCGTCTCCTCGGGCTCGTCGGTGATCTCCCCGTCGGGGTAGAACATGGGGCCCTCGGGCAGGAGCGAGACGAGTTGGTCGCGAACGAGGTCGACGTTGTCCCCGCTGGTGGCCGAACACGGCACGACTGAGGCCCACTCGATCCCCAGTTCCTCCGCCACCGCTGCAACGTCGACCAGGTGCGAGAGCTGACGTTCCTTGGAGACCAGGTCGGTCTTGGTCGCCAGAGCCACGAGGAGCGGCCTGCGGTCCAGTTTCGCCAGTTCACCGATGATGAACTTGTCGCCAGGCCCGATCCGCTGGTCGGACGGCAGACATACGCCCACGACGTCGACCTCGGCCCACGTCTCGAACACCAGGCTGTTCAACCTCTGGCCAAGGAGCGTGCGGGGGCGGTGCAGGCCGGGGGTGTCGATCAGGATCAGCTGACCATCCGGACGGGTGACGATGCCGCGCACCGCATGTCTGGTGGTCTGGGGCTTGCTGGAAGCGATCGCGATCTTCTGCCCGACAAGCGCGTTTGTCAGCGTCGACTTGCCTGCGTTTGGTCGGCCCACGAAGCACGCGAAACCCGAGTGGAATCGAGGTTCATTCATCGTCGTCATCCTTTTCCCGGTCTGCCTCATCAGCGAGTTCTTCATCGGAGAGTCGGCGGGCGAGCACCGTGCCGATCTGGTGTCGTCGCCCGATTGCACGGTCCGCGATCAGTTCGATGCTACCGACCAGGGCGCGGGACCCGGGGATGGGCACGAGATTGAGTTGCTTGGCCATCAGGCCGCCGACCGTGTCGACGTCGTCGTCGTCCAGGTCGAGGTCGAAGAGGGCACCCAGTTCGTCGATGGGCAGCCTTGACGAGACACGGTACCTCCCCTCCCCCAGCTCGGTGACGGCCGGCAGGTCATGGTCATACTCGTCAACGATCTCGCCGACGATCTCCTCAAGGATGTCCTCGATGGTCGCCATGCCGGCCGTGCCGCCGAACTCGTCAATGACCATCACCATGTGGGAATGGCTCAGCTGCATGTCGTGCAGCAACTCGCTGACGGGTTTCGAATCGGGGCAGAAGGTGGCCGGGCGCATTATCTCCTCGACCCGCTCGCGCCGCTCGGCGTCCGGGAAGTCGTAGATGCGTTTGGCCACGTCTTTCAGGTAGACGACGCCGAGCACGTCATCCAGGTCCTCGCCGACCACCGGGATTCTGGAGAATCCGGAGCGAAGCGCGAGGGAGAGGAGTTGCCGAAGCGTGCGGTGCTTCTGGATATAGACCATGTCGGTGCGCGGGACCATCACTTCTTTGACGATGGTGTCGCCCAGTTCAAAGACGGAGTGGATCATCTTGGATTCGCCGGCCTCGATCAGCTCGTTGGCCTCCGCCATGTCCACCAGATCCCTCAGTTCCGCCTCTGTGGCGAATGGGCCGTCGGTGTAGCCGCGGCCAGGTGTCATGACGTTGCCGATGAGGATCATCAGTTGCGCGATCGGGCCGAATACGGTGGTGAGGCCATTGATCAGCGGTTGGAACATCAAGAGCGTCCGCTCCGGGTTCTGCCTTCCGAGCGTTCGGGGGGCGACCCCCCAGAGGATGAAGGAGATCACCAGCATGATGCAGATGGTCACGAGTGCGCGCGTCCAGTCGGCCTCGAACTGGGTGAACATGACGATGGTCGCCACCACGATCGCGGTGATCTCCAGCGCCATCCGAGAAAACATCACGGCGTTTATCGAAGGCGCCGGGTCCTGCGCGATCAGACGGATACGTTCGGCGCCGCGCTCCCCCTCCTCGACCAGCCGTTCCGCACGAGACTTGGTGATGACGCTGAGCGCGGTCTCTACGGCCGCCATTACAGAAGCTCCGACGGCGCACAACAGCGCGATGCCAAGCTCAATCCACTCGGACTGGGACACGGGAACCTGATCAACTCGCTCGACTCGATGACTGTACCCGGGAATTGTAGCCCAGGCCCTGTTCCTGCCTCAGTTCGCGGCGGAGCGCGTCAACTCCCACCCGGCAATGATCCGGTCGTTCAGGTTGAACATGACGGCCTTCTCCTCCGGCTCGGCATGGTCGTGCCCCAGCAGGTGCAAGAGCCCGTGGATGAGCAGATACTCAATCTCTCCCTGCTGATCGCGGCCGTTCTCGGCGGCCTGACGGGATGTGACCTGTGGGCAGATCGCGATGTCACCCAGACGTCCGAGCACCATCTCGGTGTCGTCCCCCACGGAGCGCGGCTCATCCGGAAAGCTCATGACGTCGGTAGGGCCGGGCAGATCCATGAACCGTTCGTGCTTTTCGGTCATGGTCTCCTCGTCGACCAGCAGGACTGAAAGGTCGGCGAGCGGATGGATGCGCAGCAGGTCGAGCGCATATCGTGAAAGTGCGATGAGTGCCACCTCGTCGACCTCCATGCCGGACTCGTTGTTGACGTCGATCATCTGCTGGCCCTCCGGCCCTGGTTGAGGCTCTCGAACTGGTCGTAGGCGGCCACGATTCGGCCGACCAACTTGTGGCGCACCACGTCGCGGGCCGTGAGTGTGCAGAACGCGATGTCGTCGATCCCGTCGAGGACCCCCTGGACACCGCGCAGGCCACTGGCCACCCCACCGGGCAGATCCATCTGCGTGATGTCGCCGGTCACCACCATCTTCGAACCGAACCCGAGCCTGGTCAGGAACATCTTCATCTGTTCCATCGACGTGTTCTGTGCCTCATCGAGGATGATGAACGCGTCGTTGAGTGACCGGCCGCGCATGTAAGCCAGGGGGGCGACCTCGACGGTGCCTGAGGTGAGCAGCTTCGGCACGGAGTCCGCGTCGACCATGTCGTGCAACGCGTCGTAGAGCGGGCGCAGGTAAGGGTCGATCTTGTCGTTGAGGGTGCCAGGCAGAAACCCGAGCCTCTCCCCCGCTTCGATGGCCGGACGGGTGAGGATGATCCTGCTGACCTCCTTCGCCTGCAGAGCCTGCACGGCCTTCGCCATGGCCAGGTAGGTCTTGCCGGTGCCGGCAGGCCCGATGCCGAACACGACGGTGTGCCGGTCGATCGCATCGACGTAACGCTTCTGGTTCAAGGTCTTGGGGCGAACGGTGCGACCCCTGGAACTCACGATGTTCTGGGTGAGGATCTCCGCGGCATTCGCCGTCGGGTCCTCGCTCATCTGGATGACCCGCTCGACCGTCTCCGCGGTCAGACCCTGACCCGTCCGGATGATGGCAATCAGCTCGGTGAGGATCTCGGCGGCCTTGGCGACCTGCCCGGCCTCACCGGAGAGGGTGATCTGCCCGCCCCTGACATGAAGGTCGGCGTCGAGGTGCGACTCGAGGATCCGTAGGAAGTCGTCACGGGGGCCGAGGAGGTTGATCATGTCGATCGACGTCGGCACGGCGACGGTTCGGGTGGCAGGCTGCTGGGGCAACGATTGGCTGGTCAGGATCTGGTCCTTGGATGCTTGCGATGAAAATGGAAACCAGGCAAGTCTACTCTCGCTGCTCAGTCTTCCAGCGGGGCGTCATCCTCGTCGTCCGAGATGATGTGCATCGCCGCCTCCTCGGCGCTGGCGGCGCCGCCGCTGATCCCGACGTCGACGCCCAGAGTGTCTTCGTGGCCACTGCCCTGCACCGACATGAGTCGCCCGGCGCGCTCGGAGCCGACCTGTCGGGCCTCGCGGTGCGGGTTCCACTCGGCGGCGCCCTCCGTGCGTTCGGGTTCCTCCTGTTTGATGCGCATCTCGAGAGTCTCCCCCTGACGCATCTCTGAAGGCGTGTTTCCGAAGCCTTGGGCAGGCGACCAGTGGTCGGGGGCGATGAAGCCCTCGTCGAGGACGTCTTTGACGCCCCGGTTGATCAAGGAGTCTGCCTCCTGCAGCTGATCCAGCTGCTCAGACTCCTCAGGGACACCGTCAAACTCCTGTTCACTCATAACCAAATACTGCCACGCCCCTTGCCGACCGGGTGGGACAACGCGCAGGGGAAGGGGCCGATCTGCGTCGGCGTAGAATGCCCCGGTGCAAACCGAACTCGAAGCCCCACCTCAGCCACGCTTCGCGACCCGCCCGCCCGGCGTCTATGACGTGGTGCTCGCCCTCTTCTGCTGCCTTCTGTTGATCTCGAACGTCGCCGCGGTCAAGCTGATCCAGTTCGGCCCCGATGTTGAGGTCTGGGGCTTCCCGGTGCTCCCGGTCATCACCGACGGCGGGGCGTTGCTGTTTCCCCTGACCTACGTGCTCGGCGACGTCCTTGCGGAGGTCTACGGCTGGAGGGGGGCGCGGCGCGCCATCACCATCGGGTTCGCCACATCCGTGGTGGCGTCGCTGACCTTCCTCGCGGTCGGCGCCATGCCCCCGGCTGCTGATTGGGGCAACCAGGACGCATACGTGGCGATCCTCGGGTTCGTGCCCCGCATCGTCGTGGCGTCGTTGATCGGCTACGCGGTCGGGCAGTTGCTGAACGCCTGGGTCCTTGTCCGGCTGAAGGCAAGGACGAAGGAGGGGTCGCTGTGGGCGCGGCTGCTCGGTTCAACCCTGGTGGGCGAGGCGGCCGACACGACGCTGTTCTGCATCATCGCGTTCGCCGGGATCATCACCGGAGGCACGCTGATCAACTACATCATCGTCGGGTACGTCTACAAGGTGGCGATCGAGGCGCTGTTCCTGCCCGTCACCTACAAAGTGATCAGGCATGTGAAGCTTCGCGAACCCAGCTACGCGGAGTAGAAGCGCCCGAGGAACTCGTCGCGGTACGCATGGAAGTCTCCGCTGACCAGCGCCGCCCGGATGTTGTCCACCAGCCGCACGGTGAAGCGTTCGTTGTGGATCGTCGCCAGCGTCGAGGCCAGCATCTCCTTCGCCTTGAACAGGTGATGAAGGTAGGCGCGGGTGTAGTGCAGGCAGGTGTAGCAGTCGCAGCCATCCTCCAGGGGGATGAAGGAGCGACGGTGCCTGGCGGTGTTTACGTTGTAGCGGCCGTCAGCGGTGTAGATCGCCGCATTCCTTGCTACCCGTGAGGGATTGACGCAGTCGAATGTGTCGACCCCCATCTCCACGGCGGCGAAGAAGTCGTCGGGCTCCGAGATGCCGAGCAGGTGCCTCGGCCGGTCTTCAGGCAGTTCATCGACCATCCATCCGACGATGGTGCCGAGGTTCTCCTTCTCCAAGGCCCCACCGAGCCCGAACCCGTCGAACCGCTGCCCGTCCACCTCGAGTTCCGCCAGACCGCGTGCGGCACGCCGACGCAGGTCCTCGTACTGGGCGCCCTGAATCACCCCGAACAACGCCTGGTAGGGCTTGTCCGCCCGCTGCCTGGTCAGTTCGGCGTGCGCGCCAAGGCATCGGGCCGCCCATCGGTGCGTCCGTTCCACCGACGACTCCTGGTACCCGCGGGTGTTCATCAGCGTGGTGAGCTCATCGAACGCGAACATGATGTCGGCACCGAGTTCGTGCTGGATCCGCATGGACACCTCGGGCGTGAAGCGGTGCCTGTCACCGTCGAGGTGCGACTTGAATGTGACCCCGTCCTCGTCGACGTGGGCCATCCGGGTCTTGCCTTCGGCGATCACGTCGTCGTTCTGGAGCCCGGCGGTGTCCATCGCGAGGACCTTCTTGAACCCGGCTCCGAGGCTCATCACCTGGAATCCGCCCGAATCCGTGAACGTCGGCATCGGCCAGTTCATGAACCGCCCCAAACCACCGGCCTCATCGATCAGGTCGGAACCTGGTTGCAGATAGAGGTGGTAGGCGTTGGCGAGCACGGCCTGCGCGCCCAGGTCACGGACGGCCTCGGGCAGGACGGCTTTGACGCTCGCCTTGGTCCCCACGACGATGAATGCGGGGGTCTCGATCGACCCGTGGGGGGTGTGGATGACCCCGGCACGTCCCGGGGAAGTCTCCAGTCGATGGGTGACGTCGAAGGAGAAACTCATCCGATCCTCGCCAGCACATCCAGCTGGCCGAGCGCCACAGCTCCGGCGGTCGAGGTGCGCAGCACGCCGTCGCTGATGCTGACCGCGAGGGCTCCGGCCGTCAGGAAACCGCCTAGCTCATCCGGGGCGATCCCGCCCTCGGGCCCGACGATGACCAGCCCTTCGCCCGCCTCGGGGAGTTCGATCTGGGCGATGTGCGCCGTGGCGTCTTCGTGCAGCACCAAGGCGATCGCGGCACCCCGGATGGCCTCGACCACGTCGCCCGTGGTGGCGAAACCGACCTCGGGCACGTAGAAGCGGCGGGACTGTTTGGCCGCCTCGCGGCCTGTGACACGCCACTTCTCGAGAGCTTTCTCGCCGCGCTCCCCCTGCCAGCGCACGATGGATCTTGAGGCCTGCCAGGCAAGGATGCGGCGCGCCCCGAGCTCGGTAGCGGTCTGGACGGCGATGTCGCTGCGGTCGCCCTTGGCGAGGGCCTGGACGACCCCCCAGGTGAGCCTCCCCGGTGCGGGGGCGAAAATCTCGACCACCCGCACGCCCAACTCCCGGCGACCGATCGACTCGACCCTGCCATCCAGCGCGGTGCCGCGACCGTCGCAGACGATCACGGGTTCGCCCACCTGAACCCGCTTGACGGCGACGGCGTGGTGCGCCTCGTCACCGATGATGGTGACGACATCTCCAGGGCCAACCTCGCCGAACTCGGCGAGGAAGAGCGCACTGGTCATGAGAACCACTCGGAGAGTTTGCCTCTCACTCCCTTGTGTCCCTTGGCGGCGACCGCTGCCGGGCGGGATTCGTCGCGGGCCTCCGCCAACTGCCGCAGCAGGTCCCGTTGCTTGTCGTCCAGCTTCGTCGGGGTCTGTACCAGCAGCGTGACGCCGAGGTCGCCGCGGCCGCCGCCGCGCAACTTCGGTACCCCTCGGCCCTTGAGTGAGACCCGGGTTCCGGACTGCGTGCCGGCCGGAACCTCGACGGCGACCTGGCGGTCCTCGACCGCTGAGTCGGCCCATTCAGCCTCGAGGGTGGCGACGTCGACCGTGGTGCCGAGGGCGGCCGCGGTCATCGGGAGCTTGACGACCATCTCGAGGTTGTCGCCGTCGCGGCGGAACGTCTCGTGGTCCTCCACCTTCAGTTCGACGTAGAGGTCGCCGGCCGGCCCGCCGCCGGGGCCGACCTCGCCCTGCGACTCAAGATGGATGCGGATTCCCGTGGAGACGCCCGCGGGCACCTTTACCTGCAGCGTGCGGGTGGTTCGCACCCTGCCCTCGCCGGAGCACTCCCCGCACGGGTTCGGGATGATCGTGCCGTAGCCGCGGCAGGTGGGGCATGCCTGCGTGGTGCGCACGTCACCGAAGAAGCTGCGCTGGATCTGCGACACCTCGCCCGAACCGTTGCAGGTGCCGCAGTTGACGGGCTCCGAGCCGGGCTCGCCGCCGTTGCCGGAGCACTTCGGGCAAACGACCGCCGTCTGCACCTTGATCGGCTTGGTAGCGCCGAACACGGCCTCGAACAACTCGAGCCGCATGCCGACCAGGGCGTCCTGGCCCTGACGTACGCGGGAGCGTGGGCCACGGCTGGAGGACGCCCCGAACATGGCATCTACCAGGTTCGTGAAATCGAAACCGCCGGGGAACCCCCCGCCGAAGCCGGAGAAGCCGGCACCGCCCATGCCGGACATGGGGTCGCCGCCCCGGTCGAAGACCGCACGTTTGTTGGCGTCGCTCAGCACCTCGTAGGCCTCGCTGAGTTCCTTGAACTTCTCGGCCGCTTCGGCATCGTCCGGCGCCACGTCCGGGTGTACCTTCATGGCGCGTCGGCGGTAGGCCTTCTTGATCGCCTCGGGGGTGGCGTCGCGTTCCACGCCGAGGATGTCGTAGTAGTCCTTGCTCATAATCTCTTCGGTCTTCAGCCTTCGTTGAGGAATCTGCTCACGTAACGCGCCACGGCACGCACCGCGGCGATGGTGGATGGATAGTCCATCCTGGTCGGGCCGACGACTCCGAGGCTGGCCTGCAGATCGGAGCCGTAGCCGGCGGCGACCAGGCTGGTCGCGTGGAATCCGAGGGTGGTGTTCTCCTGCCCGATCCGGACCGTCACGTCGTCGCCCGCGGCCTCACCCAGCAGCCGCATCAGGACGACCTGCTCCTCCAATGCCTCGAGCAGCGGGCGGAGGTTGGTTTCGAACTCGGCGCCCGCGAGGTTCGGCACCCCCGCGACCAGGACGTGTGCGGCGGGTTTGGCCGCGATGGTCTCAAGCACAGAGGCGATGATCGGAGCGATGATCGCCCGATCCATCGGGGCCATCGAATCGAGGAACCCGGAAAGCGCGGTGGCAGCGTCGGCGGTGGAACGGCCGACCACGGCCGCCGCGACCTGCTGGCGGAGGGTGGTCAGTGACTGCTCGGCCAGAACCGGTCCCTCGACCATCGTCTGGTCGACCCGCCCAGACGACGACACGACTATCACGAGCATCCGGTCGAGGGTCAGCGGCACGAGGTCGACGTGACGGACCTCGTCACGCTGCGCCACCGGGTACTGCACGATCGCGACCTGACGGGTCAGCTGAGCCAGCAGGCGCACCGTGCGTCCGACCAGGTCGTCGATGTCGGCGGTGCCGTTCATGAAGCTCGTGATCGCGACGCGTTCGGCCTGGGACAGCGGCTTGATCTGTGCCAGCCGGTCGACGAAGAGCCGGTAGCCCTTGTCTGTGGGGATCCGGCCGGCGCTGGTGTGGGGCTGCGTGATGTAGCCCTCCTCCTCCAGAGCGGCCATGTCGTTGCGGACGGTCGCGGCCGAAACCTTCAGCTGGTGCCGCTCCACCAGAGCCTTCGAGCCGACGGGCTCCCGGCTGGCGACATAGTCGGTGACGATGGCCTTCAGAACGTCAAGTTTGCGGTCGTCGAGCATGGCACCTCCTGTCGCGCTCGGCTGCTGGCACTCTCAAATGTCGAGTGCCAGTGTAGTCCCTCTACGATGGAACGCATGACCCCTGTCTGGACCCCTGTCACCGATCGCGTCTTCGTAACCAGAGTCGAACCCCATGGGGTAAACGTCGGGTTGGTCGTCGGGGCCGACTCGGCCCTGCTGGTCGACTCTGGCAACACCCCCGAACAGGGTCGTGAGCTGATCGAGTCGGCCGCCGAACTGGCGGGCGTGCCAGTTTCGCACGTCGTGGTCACGCATGACCACGACGATCACAGCGGAGGGGTCGCCGGGATGGGTCAGGTGACGAGCATCGCGCACGAGAACCTCGAGGCGTTCGCCCCAACGCGTCAATTCTCGATGGCCGTGGCTGTGGACCTTGGAGGCCAGCGGGTGGAGATGATCCACTTCGGTGAGGCACACACCCGAAGCGACGTGCTCGTCTTCGTCCCTGGCGAAAGTGTCATCTTTGCCGGCGACCTGCTCGAGGAGGGTGGCGACCCTCAGGTCGACGACACGACTTCGTTGAGCAACTGGCCAACCGTCCTCGACGGTGCCCTTGGAGCCAGCACCGGCGCGACCCGCTTCGTGCCCGGGCACGGCAAGGTCGTCGACCGCGACTTCGCGTTCGTGCAGCGAGCAGAGATCGCGATGATCTACAGCCAGACCGAGATGCTGATCCAGCAGGGGGTGAAGGTCGGGGACGCCGCCGCGGCGACCCAGTGGCCGTTCAGCGCTGAGATGCTCGCAGTGGCGCTACCGAAGGCCTACGCGGAACTTGCAGCGAAGGGTGTCGAACCTCGCACCCAACTGCCAATCCTCAACATCTGAGCCTCCGGGTCGCCACAATCGACCACCCGATCTGTCAGGAGAGGCGCAGCAGGACCGCGTCATGTGGTTCGAGGTCGACACTGAGCCATCCGGACCGCACGGGAATCCGGGCACCCGACCACAGGTCAATGGCATGGTCGGTGTCTGCGACCCCGAGGTCGAAGCGGTGCATCGATCTGGTCGTCGGTTCGTCACCGAGCCAGAACACGGCGCGAACCTGGTCGCCGTCGAGGGTTGCCGCCCAGATGATCAGGTCGCCGTCGCGGATGATCTCGCGGTTGTGGTCGGAGCGCTGGTTCACGGCGAGCACCGCGTCGTTGGTGAGTAGGTCCACCGTCTCCTGAGCCGAGTACGGCGGGTGCCCGCCGAACATCATGGGAGAGCGTGCGATCGACCACAGCGTGACCATGGTGCGCTGTTCGGCAGGGGTCAGGTTCGAGTCCCGCTCGGTGCCCACATGGGCCCGGAGCCCGATTCGGCCAAGGGGCAGCATGTCGAGGTCGGCAAACCCCGCATCGCCTTGGAACGGGGCCCAGCGGGCGGCCCGCTGGAACTGTTCCAGCACGGCCGACCAGTCGTCCCAAAGGTCGTCCGAGACGCGCCACATCGCCGAGTGCGTACGCAGGAAGTCGAGCTGTTCGAGGGACAGTTCCCTGCCCGGGGACAACGAGAGCGAGATGTCTCGCCCGGTGCGCCCGATGGCCTCCGAGATGAGCTTTATCTCGGCGCGTTGCACCGGCGGGTAGAGGACGTCGTCCAGCTTGATGAAGTCGACCCCCCAGTCGGCGAGCATGGCGATCAGGGAGTCGTACCACTGCGCGGCGCCCGGATGGGAGGCATCCACCCCGTCGTTGTCGGGATTCCAGGGGCACCGGTTTTCCTGATCGGCGATCTCGCGTGCCGTGTACGGAGCGCCCGCGATCGGCAGGTCGGCGGCGACCGCACGGCGCGGAATGCCCCTCATGAGGTGGACTCCGAACTTGAGCCCAAGGGAATGGATCCGGTTGGCGAGAGACGTGAATCCCCTACCGTCCGTTGCGCTGGGGAAACGGTTGATCGCGGGCTGCGGCCGACCGTTGGCATCGAGCATCGCCGACGACCGCACCCGGTAGTCGTTGAAGCCCGGGTCCGGCTCATACCATTGGATGTCGACGACCACATGGTCCCAGCCATGGGGCAGCAGGTGCGCAGCCATGAACTCGGCGTTGCTCAGCACCTCTGCCTCTGTGACCGACCCGCCGAAGCAGTCCCACGAGTTCCAGCCAAGCGGTGGTCTGGTCATCTCACACCTCCACGATCAGCGGCCTGATGCATATCGCGCCTCGGCTTCTCTTGCCCGCGTTCCGGGATGGGACACGGGCCACCCCCGGCCACCCTATCGGGGCCCTTCGGCACCTCCTGGGTATAGCCTGACCACCGACGAGTTGGAACCCGGTGAAGATGAACCGTCTGGTGCATCGCAAGTCGATCTGGAGGAGTGCCTGTGGCAACGACGATGCAGGATGTGGCGCGCCTGGCCGGGGTGTCCATCAAGACCGTTTCGAACGTCGTGAACGACTATCCGCACATCAGCGCCGGGACCAGGGCAAAGGTCGAGAAGGCCATCGCGCAACTCGGCTATGAGCCGAACCTGACGGCCCGTAACCTCCGTCGCGGTCGCACCGGACTCATCGGGCTGGCGCTGCCGGAACTGAAGTTGCCCTATTTCGCCGAACTCGCCGACTCGGTGATCGTCGCCGCGGAGAAGCGGGGCCTGCGGGTGCTGATCGAGCAGACGAACTCGCAGCGGGAACGCGAGATCGATGTGCTGCACGGCTCGGTTCGTCACCTTCTGGACGGCCTGATCTTCTCGCCCTTGGCGCTCGGTCAGGATGATGTGCGCCAACTGCGGGTCGAGTACCCGCTGGTGGTCCTGGGAGAGCGGGTCTTCGACCATGGCAACGACCACGTGACCATGAGCAACGTCGAGGCGGCCCGCGCCGCCACCACGCATCTGATCGACCGGGGGCGTACTCGGATTGCTCTTGTCGGGAGCCATGCGGGCGAGGTGGTCGGATCTGCCGCACTGCGGCAACGCGGCTACATGGAGGCCCTCATCCGGGCCGGTCTGCCTGTCGATCAGGCACTGATCCGGGAAACCGGGCTCTGGCACCGTGCCACCGGCGCCGCCGCCATGCATGACCTGCTCGCATCAGGGACCCCGTTCGACGCCGTGTTCGCCCTCAACGACGCGCTCGCGATCGGCTGCCTGCATGAGCTGCACGAGGCTGGCCGGTCGATCCCAGGGGACGTCGCGCTGATCGGCTTCGACGACATCGAGGATGCGGCATACACCTCGCCGACCCTGTCCACGATCTCCCCTGGACGAGAGCAGATCGCTGAGCGCGCCGTCGACCTGCTAGCCAAGCGGATCGAGGCCCGGGCCGATGGCTCCGACGACCCCGACCGGTTTGTCAGGGTCGACGCGGAGTTCGAGTTGATCGTCCGGGAGTCCACCGGTTTGCCTGCTTGATCCATCGACGTCCCGCGTCGGTTTCCCGAGGTGTTCGGCGTTATGGAGAACGAGGCCCGGCCTGCGTGGATAGTTGACTCTTCAAATGACATCGCAACCAAGTGGATGGCTTGTCACCAGCGATGTGGCGTCGACACCAGGGAAAAGGCCTCGACACCAGGGAAATGGCGTCGACGCCAACGGAATAGCTCGTCACCAGGCGTATACCGCTGGTATCGAGCAACACCGCTGGTGTCCGCGAGGATCATCAGCCCCCGCGCTCCCAAGGGACGAACGACCAGTGAGCCCCACCACCGCCTCGCCGAAGAACGACTGCCCACCTACTTATGGTGGTGTTCAGTTATGCGAGGGCCAAGGGTCTCCAGGTCTCGGACCGCTAGCCAGGTGGCGGTGAGCATCACGAGGCCCGGGCCGAAGGTGATACCGATCGCAGGCTGGGCGAGCAGGAGCAGTAGGACGGCCACGCAGACGGGAAACAGGATCAGGGTCGAACCCACCTTCACCGCGGGAAGCACGATGGCGGCGCGCCAAGGGACCTCGACCGGCAGTGCGTTTCGCGGGGGGTCCATCAGCACGACCCGCAGCGCGAGGGCACGGACGAAGTAGCCTCCGAAGAGCAGGAGCGGTACCGACACGACCCAGCCGCCGGGCAACACGCCGAGGAATGCGAGGATGATCTCAGTGGACAGGACCAGCGCGACCAGGCCCCAAGGGGCCAATCGACGCTGTGAGCTCCAAAAGGATGATCGCCAGGCGGTGACCGCGTCGCGCCAGGGAGTCCCGTCGCCTTCCGGGGTCAGTTGTGCCCTCGACATGGCCACGGCCGCGCGGCACGCGGGGGCGAAACCGAGGACCACTCCCCCCGCCAACAGGCCGAGCAGGAACGCCAAGCCGATCTCTACCGGTGCGGTCAGCCAACCGAGCCACCGCATGACGGTGACGGCCCAACCGCCCCCCTCCGACTTGGCGGCCGTGCTCATCGCTCCCCCTGTAACCAGACGGCCTGCCCCGACCGGTCGAGCGCCGAGACGCTCAGGACGGGGCCTTCCGCGGATAGGTCGGTGAACGCGACGCCGACCAGGCTCACCCCGTCTACGACGACGCGAACCCGCCCTTGTCGATCGATGACGCCCAGCTCGACGGTGGTCGGCGTCGGCTCGACAGGGTCGGTGACGCCGTCGATGAACCGGGTCGCCACCCATCTCGCGGGGGGCTCGGCCTGCGAGTCGGGCTGCCCGCCGAAGACCACGGGAGAGACGACCGGCCAGCCGCTTCTCGTCCAGGCAAGCTGGCGGATCTGGGCGCAGTGGCTATCCGGATCGGCCCCGTATCGGACGTGGTGAACCAGGAATGCACGCTCGCCGTCGAGGAGATGCGAACTGTGCCCAGGGGCCACCCACGTCCGACCCTCGACGTCAACATGGCTGCCGATAAGCAGGTTTCCGGTCGGTTCCGGTGGTTCCTGCCTGTGCATCATGGAGCGCTGCTGGGCGTCGCGATACTCGCCGGTGATGGCCCGGCTCCTGGCCGCGCGCACGTGGTAGGTGTCGAAGAGCGAGTCGAAGGAGCTGAACAGGTAGTAGTGACCGTGGTCCCGGTTCCACAGCGCGTGGGCACCTTCGATGGCGCCGTTGATGGACGCTGCCCGCTGGGCGACCGGTACGCCGAGATCGTCTGTGCGCACCGGCCTGCCGTCGGCGTCGAGGGGAAGTACCCGCAGACCGCCGAAGAAGGACCCGAAGAACAACCAGTCCCGGCCCTCGGAGTCTGTGGTGACCGCGGCGTCGATGGCGTTGACCTCCGACGTGTGGTGTTCGGTCCGCACCACCACCCCCTGATCGACCCATGGTCCCCTGGCGCTCGGGGCCGTGGCCAACGAGATGGCCGAGGTCCGCGACCCGAAGGTGGAGGCCGAATGGTACATCCGGAACTCATCACCTCGCCGCACCACCTCGGGGGCCCAAAGGCCCTCGGCTCCGCTCCAGTCGGCGGCCTGCCTGGGCACGCCGTCGAAGGCATGCCCACCCCAGCGCCACGTGATCAGGTCGTCGGAGAGCCGCAACTGCGCGCCGACGCCCGGCCCACCGACGGCCGTGTCTGTCGAGACCATCACGTAGCCACCGTCCCGGTCACGGACGATGGTCGGATCATGCGCGCCGTCCAGGCCAGGATCGACCCAATGGGCGGTGCCGACGGCGCGTCTCAGGTAATCGGGTTCCATGTCAGCCCTTTGTCCCGGTCAGAGCGACCGATTCGATGATCTGACGCTGGAAAGCAACGAAGATCGCGAAGATCGGCACCAATGCGATCACCGATGCGGTCATGATCAACGGGTAGTCGGTCTGGATCGCGTACGCCGCGTTGAAGTTGGCGATCACGAGCTGCAACGTCATCTTCTCTGGGCTGTTGAGGTAGATGACAGGACCGATGTAGTCGTTCCAGACGGCCATGAACCACAGGATGAACTGTGCGGCTATGGCCGGCCGGATCAGGGGCAGGATCATCGTGGTGAAGATCCTCACGTACCCTGCGCCGTCGATCTTGGCAGCCTCGATGACCGAGTCGGGCGTTGAGGCCAGGTACTGCCGGAGGAAGAAGATCATCATGATGTTTCCGAACAACCCGGGAATGATCAGCGGCAGCAGCGTATCGACCCATCCGATGGTCGAGAACATGATGAACTGCGGAATCAGCAGCGTGGGCATGGGGATCATCAACCCCGCCAGCAACCCGATGAAGATGGCGTTCTTTCCGGGGAGGCGCAGCTTCGCGAAAGCAAAGGCGGCCATGGTGGAGGCGATGGTGCCGATGATGGTGACGGAGAAGCTCACGATCATCGAGTTTGCGATACCGGATGCGAGCGGACCGGCCTCCCAGACCCGCAGATAGTTCTCCCACTGTGCGGGTCGTGGGATCCACTCCGGCGGGAGCGCGAACACCGATTCCTTGGTCTTGAGAGAGGTGGACAGCATCCACACCAGCGGCGCGACCATGATGATGCCGCCAAGCGCCAGCAGGATCGAGACGACGATGTTGCCAGTTGCGTACTTGGACTTGCGTGACATGGCCATCTCAGTCGACCTCCACCTGGTTGCGGGCATTGAGACGGAACTGGATCAACGTCACGATGAAAATGATGATCCCCAGCACGACCGCCATCGAGGATGCGTAGCCCATCTGGAGGTTCTTGAAGGCCTTCTGCCAGATGTACCAGACGATCGAGGCCGTGCTCCATTCCGGGCCACCGGTAGGCGTCATGATGTTGATCTCGGTGAAGATCTGCGCCCCGCCGATGATGTTGGTCACCACCAGGAAGAAGGTGACGGGCCTGACCATCGGGAGCGTGATGCTCCAGAATTGCCGCCACGAGTTCGCCCCGTCGATCGCGGCCGCTTCGTAGAGGCTCCGGGGAACGGACTGGATGGCGGCCAGGTACAGCAGCATGGAATAGCCGAGGCCCTTCCATACGGACATGATGATGATCGCAGGCTTTGACCAGGCGGCATCCTGCAGCCAGTTTGGGCCGTCGATCCCGAAGAACCCGAGCATCTGGTTGACCAGCCCGAAGTCACCGTTGAAGGCCCACTGCCACAAGATGGCGATCGCGGCGAGCGACGAGACCACAGGAACATAGTAGATGGCCCGGAAGAAGCTTCTTCCGAACATCTTCCGGTTCATGGCCAGAGCCAGAACGAGCGAGAGAACCAGACCGATCGGGATGCCGATCATGTAGAAGAAGGTGTTTCCCATCGCCTGCCAGAAGTAGGGGTCCTTCAGCAGCCTCGTGTAGTTGTCGAAACCCACCCAATCCTGTACTCCGAGGCCGTTCATGTTGGTGAGCGAGGCGTAGATGGAGTAGCCGAGCGGGAACGCCGTGAACAGCGCGAACCCGATCAGCGGTAGGGCGACGAAGAGCAGCGCGACGCGGTGCTCGGTGCGGTAAAGCCGGCTCTTGGTGCGCGGCAGGGCGGTCGTGGTCATGTGGATCCTCTGGATACCTGCTCGGGGGCCGGTGCAGGTCGCGTGGACCCGCACCGGCCGATCGATCAGCGGTTCTGTTCAGCCTGCTGGTTGGCGGCGTCCAACTTCTCCTGCATGCGCGGCTGGACTTCCTTGCAGTAGTCCGCAGCGCTCTTCTTCCCGTCCAGCACGGGCTGGATTCCGACCCAGAACTCGTCGTACCACTCACCGCTCCATGTGGTAGCGGCCGGAAGCGCCCGTCCGGTCTCCTGGATGATGTTCAGGAACTCGGCCTTGTTCTCCGGCATGCCTTCGCTCGTTGCGAACTCGTTCGTGGCCATGTCGATGAGGTTCGGGACCTGGACTCCGGCCTTCCAGAGTTGCCGCTGGGCCTCCTCGTTCGTGGAGAGGTACACGGCGAGCTTTGCCGCAAGGTCGGGGTGGTCGGTGCTCTGTGCCACCGCGATACCGAGCGACCCGACCCAGGTGGCCGTCTCCCCCGTGCCCATGACGGGATAGGGGATCAGGTCCCAGTCGAAGTCGAGCTTGGTGTAGGTCGACACGTCCCAGGGGCCGACGGGGAAGAAGCCGATCTCGCCCTTCATCCAGCGCTGATAGGTGTCGAGGGTCTGCGCCTCGGCGATCGAGGGGGTGGACTTGTCCACGTTCTGGATGTCGGCGAACGTCTGCAGCGCCTCGACGAACTCGGGCTTGTCGACGGTGACCGTCGTCTTCGCCTCATCGACCCAGTCGCCGCCATTGGACCATACGAACGCCTGGAGGTTCCAGGTCACGTTTAGCCCCGTCCCCCACTGGTCCAGTTCGCCGTCGCCGTTGGTGTCTGTGGTCAGTTGCTTGGCGACGGCCCGGAACTCGTCCATGGTGTAGGGCTTTTCGGGATCGGGCAGCGGGATTCCGGCCGCTTCGAACATGGTCCGGTTATAGCCGAACGAGAACGGGCCGATGTCCTTGGGCATGCCGTACATCGCACCCTGGCCGACCCGTTCACCGTCGAAGCGGTATGAGTTGACGCCGTAGGCCCAGACGTTGTCCAGGTCGACGCCGGAGGCCTCGACCTCGGCGGTGATGTCGCGCACCACGTGGTTGGTGGCGAACGCCATCACCGAACCCTGCTCAAGGTAGAAGACGTCGGGCACCTGGTTGCCGGTGATGGCAGCCTGAAGCTTGGTCGTGTACTGGTCCGCGTCGGTGACGATCACCTTGACGGAACAGTCGTTGGCCTCCTCGAACGCCTTGATGGCGATGTTGTAGGCGGCGCGCTCGTCCTCGCCGCCCCGGTACATGTAGGTCAGTTCCGGGCGCCCGTCCGATGTCGTGCCACCCGGCTGGCTGGAATTGCCGCAGGCGCTCAACCCGGCGGTCATGGCGATCCCACCAGTTCCGAGGAGGAAGCTGCGTCGACGAATGTTCATCTCTGTCTCCTTCTGTGGATCCCCGGTGAGCATCCTTGCTCTGCCTCCAGGTCATCCCTCAGAGAATTATTACTACGATGAATGGCGTTCGTCAACAGGTTTGCGAGAAGGCTAGCAGCAAGCCTAGTCAATCCGCTATTGACTGGAGATCATCGGTGAGGGAAGATTGTTGTACATCGTTGTAGGCATTGTAGCCAGCAGGAGAAGATCATGCGTTCAGCCTCACTAGTAGTCGACCCCGCCTTCACCGTCGGCCCCGTGCGCCGTCGGACCTTCGGGTCGTTCGTGGAGCATCTTGGAAGGTGCGTCTACACGGGCATCTATGAGCCCGGTCACCCGACCTCTGATGAGGACGGCTTCCGCGAGGATGTCCTGGCCCTGACCCGCGAGCTCGGGGTCTCCACCATCCGCTACCCGGGTGGGAACTTCGTCTCGGGCTACCGCTGGGAGGACGGGGTCGGACCCGTCGCGGAGCGTCCCCGCCGCCTCGATCTGGCCTGGCATTCGATGGACCCGAACACCGTCGGCACCGACGAGTTCATGAAATGGGCGGCCAAGGCAGGCATCGAGCCGATGATGGCCGTCAACCTCGGCACGCGCGGGACAGAGGCCGCGCTCGACCTGCTGGAGTACTGCAACATTCCGGCAGATTCGGCCATCGCCGAACGCCGCCGCGCCAACGGCGCCGATGAGCCCTATCGCGTCAAGATGTGGTGCCTCGGCAACGAGATGGACGGCCCTTGGCAGATCGGCCACAAGACAGCCCACGAGTATGGGCGACTCGCGGCCGAGACCGCACGCGCCATGCGCATGATGGATCCCTCGATCGAGCTCGTCGCCTGCGGTTCGTCGTCACGGGCGATGCCGACCTTCGGCGAGTGGGAGCGCACCGTGCTGACGCAGGCGTGGGAGTTCGTCGACATGGTCTCGGCGCATGCGTACTACTGGGAGCGGGGCGATGACCTCCAGAGCTTCCTCGGCAGCGCCGTCGACATGGACCGCTTCATCGAACAGGTCGCAGCCACCGCCGACGCTGTTGGCGCCGCGAACAAGTCGGAAAAGGTGATCGGCATCAGCTTCGACGAGTGGAACGTCTGGTACCAGGATCGCGCCGAATCAAAGCCCCCGACAGGCGACGACTGGCCGGTTGCGCCGGTGCTGCTGGAGGACAACTACTCCGTAGCCGACGCGGTCGTCGTGGGCAACCTCCTGATCAGCCTTCTGCGACACACCGACCGCGTCTGGTCCGCCAACCTGGCTCAACTTGTCAACGTGATCGCCCCCATCATGACGGTGCCAGGCGGGAAGGCGTGGAAGCAGACGATCTTCCACCCGTTCGCACTGACCGCCCGCCACGCCTCCGGCGAGGTCCTCCGCGTCCACCTCGATTCCCCGCAGCTGCCGACCACGGAGTTCGGCACGATCCCTGCCCTCGACGCGGTCGCCACGTCCGGCGACGGCAACCTCACGGTGTTCCTGGTCAACCGCTCCCTCGACGAGTCGGTCACCACCTCGCTAGACCTGCGCGGTCAGGAGCACGACCTGATCGAGGCCCTGACGCTGAGCAACGACGACCCCCGCTACCAGGCCAGCGCGGAGGACGACGACACGGTCGTCCCGCTGCCAAACCGGTCTGTGAAGCTCGACGGGGCCCTGGTGGAGCTCACCCTCCCACCCGCCTCCTGGACCATGGTCCGGCTGGCGGCGCGATGAGACGCTGGATCGCGCTCGCCCTCGCCGCCGTGCTTGCGGTGGTCGGATGTTCGGCCGACCCCGAGTGGGCAGAGCCCATCGAGGTCTCGGGGGACATCAACGTGCACGACCCCGGCCTGGCCCTCGACGACGAGGGCCTCCCCTGGGTCATCGCGTCCACCGGCGACGAACGCATCGGGTTGGGCGCGATCCAGATCCGCACCTCCGACGACGGAGGTGCGACCTGGGAACACACCGGTGAGGCCTGGACACCGGCCACCGAACCAGAATGGATCCGGGAGATCGTGCCCGGCGTCACCAACTTCTGGGCGCCGGAGCTGGTCAGGGTCGAAGAGACCTGGTACCTCTACTATGCGGCCTCGACCTTCGGCTCGAACACCTCCGTGATCGCGCTGATGACCAATACCGCCTTCGACCCGCACAACCCGGGGGACGGCTGGGTGGATCGCGGCCTGGTCGTACAGAGCACGGGCGAAGACAACTTCAATGCGATCGATCCGTCGGTCCTGTTCGACACCGACGGCAACGGCTGGCTGGCATTCGGCTCGTTCTGGGGAGGCGTCCAGCTGGTCGCGCTCGACTTCCCGTCAGGCGGGCTTGAAGCTGGGGCGCAACCTGTGACGATCGCGAGCCGCGGCACCAGTACCAACGCCATCGAGGCGCCTTCTCTCATCAGCCACGACGGCTACTACTTCCTTTTCGTCTCCTTCGACAAATGCTGTTCCGGCACGTCGAGCACCTACAACATCAACGTCGGTCGCTCGGAGACGCCCGAGGGGCCCTATCTCGACAAGGCGGGAAATGACCTGGCCGACGGCGGGGGCACCATGCTGCTTGAGAGCGTCGGCGACCAGATCGGCCCGGGAGGGCAGTCCGTGGTGGGCGACAGGATCGCGTTCCACTTCTATGACGCCGAGGCAGGTGGCGCGCCGACCCTGGCCCTTCGCACCCTGGCTTGGCGCGACGGTTGGCCGGTCGTCGCGACCCAGGCAGAAGCCGCAGAGATGCCCTTCTACGTGGAGTGAGCCCGCGCAACAGCACCGGCCCAGGTCTGTCACGATGACCTGACGGGCCAGCCGACCTTGTCGAGACTCAGGCCAGTGCGAACCGCAACCCCGCGACGGCGGGTGCGATCCAGGTGGCCGATCGGATCTCTTCGGGACGGACGGCGAAGACCTGCCCACCCGTGTCCAACACCTGGAGGGCCAGCCGCGAAAGCACGTGGTAGCCGTCGTCGGAGTAGCTCAGGGCGCCGGTTACCAGGTCCACCTCGCCGGTGACGTCAGAAGTGACGTCGTAGATCAGGGTTTCGACGGCGCCGAGGGAGGCGGCCTTCGCGATGTCTGCCAGGTCCCGCGCGACCGTGCCGTGCGCGATGCCATCCCCCAGCCGGTCGAGCCGGTCATTGATGACGTCGGCGTTGACGGTGGGCAACCCGGCGCGCATCGCGGCGTCGACGTCGTGCGCCCCAAGCGCATCGGGCGAGCCCTCCGAGACGACAAGCGTGCGACCGGTCCGGTCGGCAGAGAGATAGAGCTCGAGCAGCGGTGAGGTGGCGAAGACGAACAGCGGAGCAGACCCGTTGCCTGCGGGTAGTTCGGAGACCACGGACTCCGCGACGCGGGACGCATAGGTCTCGAGGAGGACGGTGCGCCCCTCATCCCCGACGAGGCGGCCGACATATCCGCGGTCGCGGACGGTCGCGCGGTTCGTCGCGTCTGCCACGTCTGTCGGGTGCTCCCCGGCCAGGACCATCTCCTCGGCCCGTCGGGTTGCGGTGCCGTGCCACAGGTTCCAGCCGTTCTGGGACAGCGTGAGCCCGAACGCCTCCTGGGGCGTCGTGGCGGCCCGGACGAGTTGGCTCAGGTCGAAGTAGGTCCCGACCTGTACGCGGTCCTCGAACCGGTTCGGCAGTACGAACAACTCGTCGACGTCGTCGGCGAGCAGCAGCACGATCGACGATGAGAGCTTGCCCCAGAGGAGGCTGTCTTCGTATTGCGCCCAGCGCCTTCGCAGTTCCTCCTCCGTCGAGCGGGAGACGCCGCCGACACGCAACTCGCGGATGGCCTCGTCAAATGCGGCCTTGACCACCAGTTTGCTCTTGTCCCGGTCTTCCGGGCTCGTGCTCGCATAGATCGTGACGGCCGTCTCGTGGGGGCGGGCCAGGTCGAGCAGCTGCTCGAGGCTGGGGTGAACGTTTTGTTCGGACATGTCCTACCTTCCTGTTCTCCTCCACGCTAGCAGCCCTTCCCAGGGGCTGGTTCGAGGTGGGTTTCAGCGGGCCGGACACACAGGACCCCCGGCGGATGGCCACCGGGGGTCCTGTGGTGGGCGCTGCTCAGCCCACCTGACGCGTCCTCAGCGGAGGCCGTCGGTGAACTTGTGTACGACCGCGTTGTAGCGCAGTTCGTTGAGGAAACCGCGAGTCGTGGTCGAATCGTCGATGAGCGCCAGCTCGATGTCGGCGATGTCGGCGAAGTCCTGGAACTCCTCAAGGCCGGCACCGGTCGACATGACGGTGTGGTGGGCGGCTCCGGCCGCGATCCAGCACTCCGCCGAGGTAGGCAGGTTCGGCTGCGGAACCCAGACGGCGCGGGCCACCGGGAGGTTCGGCAGCGGCTGATCGGGCTCGACGATGTCGACCAGGTTGGCCGTCATCCGGAACCGGTCCCGCAGGTCGGAAAGAGCTACGACGATGCCGGCGCCGGCATCGGTGTTGAACACCAGACGCACCGGATCCTCACGCCCACCGATGCCGAGCTCGTGGATCTCAAGCGTCGGCTTCGAGGTGGTCAGCGACGGGCAGACCTCCAGCATGTGGGCGCCAAGGATCTTCTCCTTGCCGGGGGTGAGTTCGTAGGTGTAGTCCTCCATCAGCGACGCGCCACCGGGCAGGCCGTGGCCCATCACCTTGGCGAGGCGCACGAGAACCGCGGTCTTCCAGTCGCCTTCCGCGCCGAAGCCGTAGCCGTCGGCCATCAGCCGTTGCACGGCGAGGCCGGGTAGCTGCTTCAGACCGCCGAGGTCCTCGAATGTGGTGGTGAACGCCTTGGCCCCGACCTCGTCGAGGAAGGAACGCAGCGCCAGTTCCTGGCGGGCGCCGTAGCGCAGGGACTCGTGGCGCTCCCCGCCCGCGCGCAGCTCGGCCGCAACCTCGTAGAGCTCCTCGTACTCGGCCACGAGTGCGTCGATGTCGGCCTCGGAGACCGCTTCGACTGCGGCGACCAGCTCATTTACGCCCCACGTGTTCACGGAGACGCCCAGCTTGTGCTCGGCCTCGGTCTTGTCGCCTTCGGTGACGGCGACGTTTCGCATGTTGTCGCCGAAACGGGTCAGCCGCAGGGTGCGCAGCTCGGCCCAGCCCGTGGTGGCCCGTGCCCAAACGGCGACCTTGTGCCGGACGTCGGCGTTGGTGGCGTGCCCGACGACGATCTTGCGCTGCTTGCCGAGGCGGCTGACGATGTAGCCGAACTCACGGTCGCCGTGGGCGGCCTGGTTCAGGTTCATGAAGTCCATGTCGATGGAGTCCCACGGCAGCGCCTGGTTAGCCTGCGTGTGGAGGTGCAGCATGGGCTTGGCGAGGGCGTCGAGGCCGAGGATCCACATCTTCGCCGGGGAGAAGGTGTGCATCCACGCGATGACGCCGATCACGGACTCGTCGGCGTTGGCTTCGAGCATCGCGCGCTCGATGGAGACGCGATCCTTCAGGATCGGGCGCCACTCGATGTCGACGGGGATCTCATCTGCGGCGTTCAGGTCGGCCACGACCTGCTTCGACTGCGCCTCGACCTGGTCAAGGACCTCGGGGCCGTAGAGGTCCTGCGATCCGGTGAGGAACCAGATCTTGCGGTTCGCGAACGGGGATTCCATGTGCTTCTCAGATCCTTACTTCTTGGGCTGTCCGTAGACGTTCTGGTAGCGGTCGAAGAGCGAGTCGACCTTCTCCTGGGCGATCGGCAGCGGCTCGCCGAGCTGGCGGGAGATGTGTACGGTGCGCGCGACCTCTTCGCACATCACGGCGGCCTTGACCGCATCCCGGCCGTCCTTGCCGATCGTGAAGGGCCCGTGGTTCTGCATCAGGACGGCGCGGCTGCGCGAATCCTTCAGCGTATCGACGATGCCGCGGCCGATGGAGTCATCGCCGATCAGCGCGAAGGGGCCGATCGGGATCGGGCCCCCGAACTCGTCGGCCATCATGGTCAGCACGCAGGGGACCTCCTCGCCGCGCGCTGCCCAGGCCGTGGCGTACGTGGAGTGGGTGTGTACGACGCCGCCGACGTGGTCCATGTGGGTGTAGACGTACGCGTGGGCAGCGGTGTCGCTGGAGGGCTGGAGCCGGTCAGGCGTGCCGTCGTTGATCTTGGCACCGTCGAGGGTGCACACCACCATCTGAGTGGGCCCGAGCTGGTCGTAGGAGACGCCAGACGGCTTGATCACGAACAGGTCCTCGCCGATCTGGTCGGCGCACCTGATCCGCTGGGACACGTTTCCGGCGGTCCAGACGACCAGTTCCCAGCGCGGCAGCTCCGCATGCAGGTCTGCGACGATCCGGCGGGTCTTGGAGACCTCGTCCTGGACGTCGGCTGGTAGATCGGTAAGCGTCAGCGTCATCGCATCCTCCATGCTTCGGGGGCCGGCCCGGTTCACGCACCGTAGCAATCACCAAATCAATGTGACCGGTCACACGTCAGATTACCGCGTGCCAGATTGGGAGTCAAGGCCATGGGGTCAAGCGACCACCGGGGAGCCCGCCGACTCGCGCCAGACGAAGCGGGATGGAAGCAGCCGCTCCCCCGTCGGGCGACCGTCGAACAGGTCGAACAGCAGGTCGATCGCGGCCGATCCGACGGCGGTGAACGGCTGTCGCACGGACGCCAGCGGGACGCTGAGGAAGGGCGCGACGTCCGTGTCGTCGTAGCCGACCAGCGCGATGTCGCCCGGCACTGCGCAGCCCAGTTCGGAAAGACGCCTGAGCGCCCCGACCGCGACGTGGTCGTTGGCTGCAAAGATCGCGTCGAGCTCGGGCGCCAACGCGAGCAACTCGTCGACGCCGCGGTATCCGCCTGCCGGATCCCAGCCGCTCGTGACCACCGGCCCGGGTGCCTCACGAGCCGCCTCGGCCCAGCCGTCGCGTCGCGCCCTGGCCTCGAGCCACTCGTCGGGGCCAGCCAGATGGGCGATGCAACGTCGGCCCGACTCCCGTAGTGCGGCCACGGCCTGTTCGGCCCCGCCGTGATTGTCGCCCCTTGCCCGGGCCAACCCCTGCGGTACGGGTCCCTCCGCCACCACGGAGGTAGGGATGTGGCCGGCGAACCGTTCCGCCAACCCCAGGGAGGCTTCCGACCATGCGATCACCACGACGCCGTCGACACCGAGCCCCAGGAGGTGCTCCCTCGCTTCGTTCAACACGTCAGGGTTGTCGTTTCGCACCGTCACCGACGCCGTCGAATAGCCCCTGCTGCGGGCGCCTTCATCGATCGCCAGCGCCGTCTGGCTCGGGCCGAACAGGGCGGCATGCACCGAGACCACCCCGATCGTCATCGAATCGTTGGTCGCCAGCGACCTGGCCGCCTTGCTCGGACGGTAGCCGAGTTCCTCAATGGCGGAATGGACGCGCTCGGCCGTCTCCCTGCGCACGAGCGAGGGTTCGTTCAGGACCCGCGAGACCGTCTGGTAGGACACCCCGGCGACGGCCGCGACATCGCGGATGGACGGCTTGTCGTGGGCCTTCGGCATCTCAGTCGACCGGCCAGAGATGTTGAGCGGTCATCCAGCTCAGCGTGTCCCCTGCCACCAGCAGACCGCTCGAGTTGGACTGCACCGTGTAGGCGAGGCCGTCGAGCGTGCGGCTCACCCCGCCGTTCTCTGTCACCATGAGCGAACCGGCGAGATGATCCCACGGGTAGGTGGTGCGGTAGAACATGAAGTCGATGTCGCCGTCGAGCAATGCGGGATAGTCGAAGGCGCAGCAGAAGTGGCTGCGCACCACGGGACTCAGCCTGCCGTCGGCGTCGAAGCCGAGCAGTCGGTGGTGGGCGGTCGCGCCGAGCGGTGGCCGCTGGTGCCGCACCCGGACGATCGGTTCACCGTTCATCCGTGCCCCGGCGCCGCGCTCGGCCACATAGCCGCGGCCCGTCATCGGCTGCCAGATCCAGCCTCGGGTCGTAACGCCTGCGCGCACCTCGGCCAGCATCACGCCATGCTCGTCCTTGCCGCGCACGAAGTTGCGGGTGCCGTCGATCGGGTCGATCAGGAACGCGTGGTCGGCGTTGCCGATGCCCTTGAGGAGGCCGGGGTCGGCGAACACTGCCTCCTCGCCGATCACGACGGCGCCGGGGAAGGCGCCCTTCAGCGCCCGGGTGAGGTGGGCCTCGGCCTCGAGGTCGGCGACGGTGACCAGGTCGCCCGGGCGCTTCTCCTCGACCTCGCCGTCGCGCAGGCGGTGGAACCTCGGGGTGATCACCTCGGCAGCCGTCTGCCTGAGAAGCGCGAGGATGTCGTCGGTGTCCATGTCTTTCAGCTTAGTGGTGGGGACCGGGGGCTTCAGTCGTCGGCCAGGTGGTCCTGGGTGACGAAATCGATCAGCGTCTCGACCTTGGTGTTGAGCTGTGGTTCAAGGTCGCGCCATGACGAGACGCGGGCGAGGATGGCCTGCCAGCCCCTGGCGATGTCGGCCTGGTCGGCGTGTGGGAGGTTGAGGGCCTCCAGGGTGCCTAGCTTGAAGTCGACGTCCCTCGGGACCGACGGCCACGCCTTCCTGCCGATCCGCTGCGGCTTGACGGCCTGCCAGATGTCGATGAACTCGTGCCCTTCGATCAGCACGGTGTCGCGGTATCCGCCCTGGTAGACCTGCTTTGCGATGCGGGACTCCTTGCTGCCGGGCACCAGGTGGTCCACGAGGACCCCGAGGCGCCGTCCGGGTTCGGGGGCGAACTCGGCGACGATGGCAGGCAGGTCGTCGATGCCTCCGAGGTACTCGACGACGACGCCGACGTGGCGCAGGTCCGCGCCCCAGACCTTCTCGATCAGTTCGGCGTCGTGGCGGCCCTCGACGTAGATCCGGCTCGGCAGCGCCACCTTCGCCTTGGCCGGTTCGGTTGAGGCGCGGGACCCGGAAGCGGTGTACTTCGGTTTTGTCGAACCGCCCCGGAGTGGAGGTCGGAGAGCCACCGGCTTTCCTTCGAGCAGGAATCCGGGGCCGAACGGGGCGCCCCGCCGCTTGCCCCTACGGTCCTCGAGCAGGACGATGCCGTTCTCCCAGCCGACGACGGCGCCGCAGAAGTCGTCGAACTCGACCACGAGGTCGAGCTCGACCTGCACGTCGGAGGTTTTCTTGAGGTGTGCCTTCTGCCAGCCGGGGGTCAGCACGTCTTTCGAGTATCGGTCCACGGGCATCGACGGTATCAGCGCAACTCCAGCCTGCGGCTGTACGACACCTTCGCCCAGCCGATTGCGACGATCGCTACCCCGAAGAGCACGACGAACACGGCGACGGGGAGCACCGGGGCGTTGTCGCCGATCTTGAAGATCGCCATTGGGTCCCAGAGCAGTTCGATGTCCGGGAACCGCCTGAGATCCAGCGACGGGGGGATGAACAGGGAGAGGACGCCGAGGATCTGGGTGGCGACGTAGTACAGGAACCAGGTCAGGACCACGCCGCCGAAGCCCGACCGGTTGATCCAGGCCTCGCTCCCGACGGTCGCGGCGAAGAAGAACGGCGTGATCATCACGAGCGGGTAGAGCAGCACCGTGACGACGAAGACGGCCAGCAGCCACGCGGGCAGCTCACCGATCGCCTCAAGGGCGCGACCGAGCATCGCCAGCGTCTCCCGGGGCGCCACCCCGCTGGTCGCGCCGGTGGCGATGTTGGCCGGAATCTGGAGGAGGAACCCGATCGCCAGCGCCAGGAGCGTGGCGAGGTAGGCGTAGGCGGCCTTCACGGTAAATATCGTCGACCCCGCTGCGGGGATGGCTGCGGTGAAGTAGCCGGTCTTCGAGTAGGTCGAACGGTAGAAGTCGAGCGAGATCAACAGCGGGACGGCCACGATGTACCCGGCCGCGGCAAAGACGGCCAGGACGGCGAACAACACGTTCAGCGGCGCAGGCAGCAGCATGGCCGCTCCCGAGAAGGTCGCGACGACGAGGGTCACCGCGAGCGTGACCAGGGCGAACGGGCGCCAGGTGCGCAGGAGCTCATGCTTGAACAAGGTGCGGATCATCGGTAGACCTTCCTGAAGAGCGCGTCGATGGAGACGCCGTGCTGGGTGCGTAGGTCGTCGACGTCCCCGGTCAGCAGCACCTGGCCGTAGCGCATGAACGCGACGCCGTCGAGGATCGGTTCGAGGTCGTGGATGAGGTGGGTGGAGATGAGCACCAGAGCCTCGGGCGGCAGGTCGCGGATGATGGCCTGGAGGAGGATGTCGCGCGCGGCCGGGTCGACGCCGGAGATCGGCTCGTCCAGCAGGTACACCTTCGCCCGCCGCGACATGGCCAACGCGATCTGGGCCTTCTCGCGCATGCCCTTCGACAGCGTCGAGAGCTTGCGAGACGGGTCGAGCCCGAAGAAGCCGATGAGGTCGGACGCGTGCTCGCGGCTGAAATCGGCGAAGAAATCGTCGTACATGCGGATGCAGAAGTCGATGGTGGCCGAGTCGGGCAGGAAGCTGGCGTCCGGCAGGAACGAGACGATCGCCTTGCTCTCGGGCCCTGGACGGTGGCCGTGGATCGACACTTCTCCCCCGTACTGGGTCAGCGCACCGGCCAGCACCTTCAGCAGCGTCGTCTTGCCGCAGCCGTTCTCGCCGAGCAGACCGACGATCTGTCCGGGTGGAAGCTCAAGGTCGAGGCCGTTGATTGCTCTGAACTTGCCGTAGTCCTTGGTGAGGCCCCTGATCGAGATGGCGCTCATGACTGTTCTCCTTCCGTGGCGTCTCGCCACTGGGCGCCCAGGAGTTCCCGGGCTGCGTCGAGGCTCATCCCGAGCCCCTGCGCGCGTCTGGCGTATTCGGTGGCGACCTCCGAGGCAAGGTCGACCCTCGCCTGGTCGATTGCTGCGGCGTCGAGGGTGACGAACCGTCCGGCGGTGCGCTCCGATCGGCTGAGGCCTTGTCGGTCCAGCTCGGCCAGCGCGCGTTGGACGGTGTTCGGGTTGACCCTCAGGTCGAGGGCCAGTTCGCGGACGCCGGGGATCCGGTCGCCCGGTGGCCATGTCCCGACGGCGATGCGGCGGGTGAACTCGCCGACGAGTTGCAGCCAGATGGGGCTGCTCGGGTCGAACTCCACGACTCACCGCCTTGTGTTGTTGTATTAGGTACTTAATACAATAGGACAAAGGTGTGTGCGGGTCAAGGGCTGGGGGCGCGGGCTGGGTGAGGAGTTTGAGCAGGATTTGCTAGTCATTGGGGGCTTGGGTGCGTTGTCTGCTGACGATGCCAGCGGAAGGGATTTGACTTGCGGATCCCTGCTCAAAGCTGGGCGGGGCAGGAGTTTGAGCAGGATTTACTACTCATTGGGGGCTTGGGTGCGTTGTCTGCTGACGATGCCAGCGGAAGGGATTTGACTTGCGGATCCCTGCTCAAAGCTGGGCGAGGCATGAGTTTGAGCAGGATCCACTGCTCATTGGGGGCTCGGGCGCATTGTCTGCTGACGATGCCAGCGGAAGGGATTTGACTTGCGGATCCTGCTCAACCCGGGGATCCTGGCCGAAGCTCAGTCGAGCAGGTCGCGGATCACGCCGTCGGCCAGGAGGCGTGCCCCGGCGCTCACCCGGACGCGTTCGCCCACCCGCTCGACCATGCCCCGATCCTCAAGGTCGGGCAGCCGTGCCGCCTCGGAAGGCGTCAGGACGTCGACCGGCAGGCCGTCGCGGAGCCGCAACTCGAGCAGCACCCGCTCGACCCTGCGCTGGTCGGCGTCGAGCACCTCCCTGGCCAAGGCGGGCGAATGCCCCTCGGCCAGGGCCGCGGCGTAGCTGCGCGGGTGTTTGCGGTTCCAGAACCTGACCCCTGCGATGTGGGAGTGGGCGCCCGGGCCGGTCCCCCACCAGTCGGCGCCCTTCCAGTAGGCCAGGTTGTGCCTGCATTCGCCGCCCGGGAGCGCCCAGTTGCTGACTTCGTAGTTATCGAACCCGAGCGCCGCCAGGGCCTCTTCGGCCAGCAGGTACTTGTCGGCCAGGTCATCATCGTCCGGCATCGGAATCTCCCCGCGGCGCACCTGCATCGCGAGCCTCGTGCCCTCCTCCACGATCAGGGAATAGGCGCTGACGTGGTCGACGGAGGTGCCCGTGACGGCGTCCAGGCTCGCCCGCCAGTCGGCGAGGCTCTCCCCCGGGGTGCCGTAGATCAGGTCGAGGCTCACGTGCTCAAAGCCCGCCTCCCGCGCCCAGCCGGCGGCCGCCAACCCGCGTTCCGGGCTGTGCTCGCGCTCCAGCACCTTGAGCACGTGCGGTACGACCGACTGCAGGCCGAGCGAGATGCGGGTGAAGCCGTGTTCCCGCAGCCTCGCCAGGTATTCGGGCGTGACGGTTTCAGGGTTGGCCTCCGTCGTCACCTCGGCGTCGGGCGCCAGCTCGAACCGGTCGGCGATCGCGCCGAGGATGCCTGAGAGGTCCGGCTCGGGCAGCCACGTCGGGGTGCCGCCGCCGAAGAACACCGTCTCGACCCGGCGCGGTCCCAACTCCCGGGCCGCCAGGTCCAGCTCTGCCCGCACCGCCTCCAGGTAGGACGCCGACGCGCCGTCGCCCGCCTCGCCCGGGGTGTAGGTGTTGAAGTCGCAGTATCCGCACCGCACCCGGCAGAACGGCACGTGGACGTAGATGGAAAACGGCGCAGACGATGACCGCGCGGCGGAGGGTAGCGATCCGTCCAGCGGAGCCGGATCGCCTTCGGGAAGTTGGGCCACCTCGTCAGCTTACGGCGCAATCGTCGTAGCCTCGCCCACCAGGCGGGCCGATCCGTGCCAAGGTAAGCCCCATGAATATCTCCCGACGATCCCTTCTGCTCGCGGGTGGCAGCCTGGCTGCAGCCGCAACCCTGGCCGCGTGCGGCAACAACAATCCCCTTTCCTCCCCGACGCCGATCGGCTCGACCTCCGCCTCCGGCTCGGCCAGCGACGTGACGCTGCAGCAGTGGTACCACGAGTACGGCGAAGCCGGCGTGAAGGAGGCGGTCGAAAGGTATGCGGCCGCTTACCCGAACGCGACGGTGGAGGTGAAGTGGACCCCCGGCGACTACTCCTCGATCCTCGCCGCGCAACTGCTCACCAACGACATCCCTGACGTCTTCGAATACGAGCAGGGCGGCTCGCTCGACATGATCCGCGCCGGTCAGCTCGAGGACCTGACCGAGTTGATCGGCGACCAGGCCGCAGACTTCAACCCCGCCGTCATGAAGCGGTTCACGTTCGAAGACAAGATCTACGGCATTCCGCAGACGATCGACATGCAGCTGCTGTACTACCGGCCCTCGCTGCTCGAAGCCGCGGGCGTGGAACCGCCCACCACCTTCGAACAGCTCGTGGCTGCGGCAAATGCCGTCAAGTCGGCCGACATCGGCGGCTTCTTCGCCGGCAACGACGGCGGCATCGGCGTGCTCGGCACGATCCTGATCTGGGCCTCGGGCAGCGACCAACTCACCGAGGACCGCAGCGCCGTCGCATTCCTCAACGACGACTTCTACGCCGCGCTGACCTCCTACCGCGACTTCCTGCGATCCGGCGGGGTGCTGGAGGCCGCCTCGGCCGAATGGTACGACGGGGCCGCCTTCGTCAACGGCGAGGCCGCGATGCAGTGGGGTGGCCTGTGGTCGCTGCCCGACATCAAGAAGGCCTGGGGCGACGACGTCGCGGTGCTGCCGTTCCCGGCGATCGGGGCCAACGGGCGCCCAGCGGTCCCCTTCGGCGCGTTCGGGTCCTGCGTCGCGGCCAAGGGTGCGAACGTCGACGCCTCGAAGGCCTTCGCGAAGTGGCTGTGGATCGACCAGGAAGAGTTCCAGGTGGACTTCTCCAACTCCTACGGCACCCACATCCCGGCCAAGCCGTCGCTCGTCGCCCAGGCGGACAAGCTCGCCGACGGCCCGGGCAAGGACGCAGCCCAGTTCGTCTCCGATCACGGCTTCGCCAACGACATCATGTGGTCGGGCGCCCTGGGCGACGCCTACTCCACCGCGGTCAGCAACGTGATCAAGGACGGCAAGGATCCGAAGACGGAGTTCGCCGCGTTCGAGGCGACCGCCAAGACCGAGCTGGCCAAGCTGCAAAGCTGATGACGAGCGCCACAGCCCCCACCCAGCCCCGACGGGGGCTGTGGCACCGCGTGCGGGGGCGGCAAGGCCGCAACCTCTGGTTCGCGCTGTTCGTCGCCCCCTTCTTCATCGGCCTGCTGGTCTTCGTTTACGTGCCGATCGCGTGGAGTGCCTACCTCTCGTTCTTCGAGGCGCGCAACACCGTCACGCCGACCAAGTTCGTCGGGTTCGACAACTATCTCTACCTCCTGGGCGACGACCTGTTCCGCAACTCGCTGCTGGTGTTCGTCGCATTCGCGGTGTTCATCGTGCCGCTCACCTACGCCTGTTCGCTCGGCCTGGCGCTTCTGCTCGACAAGCTCCGCTGGGGCCGGGCATTCTTCCGGTCGGTGTTCTTCATCCCGACGGCGGTCTCATACGTCATCGCCGCGATCATCTGGCGGTTCAGCTTCTTCAACGGCGCCAGGTTCGGGCTGCTGAACTCATGGCTGCGCTCCTGGGGCTTCGACCCCGTCAACTGGCTGGGCGGCGGCAACAACCTGTACTGGATCGCGCTGGTCTCCGTGCGCCTATGGCTGCAGGTGGGCTTCTACATGATCTTGTTCATCGCCGGCCTGAACAAGATCCCGGTCGAGACGTATGAGGCGGCCGCCCTGGACGGCGCGTCCGGCTGGAAGCTGCTGCGCTGGATCACACTTCCCCAGCTGCGGGCCACGAGCGTCGCCGTGGTCATGCTGCTGTTGATCAACGCGTTCCAGGCTTTCGACGAGTTCTACAACATGCTCGGCTCGATCGGCTCCTACCCACCGTACGGCCGGCCCCCGCTGGTGCACCTCTACCTGATCGCGCTGGGCGGCGGCAAACAGGACCTCGGCGTCGGCGGAGCGGGCACCGTCATCCTGACCGCGATCATCGTCGCCTTCGGAGTCCTGCAGAACCGGGTCCTCAACCGCGGCGAACGGGCCGATCGATGAAGACGGGAAAGGTGGGTCTCGCGCTGCGCTACGGTGTCGCCTCCGCTTTGGCGCTGCTCTTCCTGCTGCCGCTCTACGTCATCGTCCGCAACGCCTTCTCCACCAACGCCAACATCACCGCGGCCCGCTGGAACTGGCTGCCTGACCAGGCGAACCTGACCAACCTGCACTCGCTGCTGGCCAACGACTCGATCGGCATCGTCCGCGCGATGGGCAACTCGGCGGTCATGTCGCTGCTGCAGACCGCCGGCACCGTCACCGTCAGCCTCCTGGCCGGCTACGCGCTGGCCCGCTACACCCACCGGGTCGCCAGGGTGCTGCTCGGCCTGACCGTGTTCACGCTGATGGTGCCCGCGGCGACCACGTTTCTGCCGATGTTCATCATCACGGCCCAGCTCGGCTGGATCGACACCTTCCGGGGCCTGGTGATCCCCGGCATGTTTTCGGCGTTTGCGACCTACCTGTTCCGGCAGTTCTTCCTCGACTTCCCCGTCGAGCTGGAGGACGCCTCACTGATCGACGGCTGCAACCCTTGGACCAGTTTCTGGCGGATAGTGGTGCCCAACTCGACGGGAATCATCGCCGCGGTCGGCACGATCGTCCTGATCGGCTCGTGGAACGCGTTCCTGTGGCCGACCCTGATCGGCCGCGACGCGACCCGCACCGTCCAGGTGGCGCTGAGCCAGTTCATGACCAGCCAGGGGGTGCGTTATCCGGAGCTGTTCATGGGCACGTTGGTGGCGGTGCTTCCGATGCTGTTCGTCTTCTTGTTCCTGCAGCGCTACCTGGTTCAGGGGCTGACCACCTCCGGGCTTCGATAGAGGGCGGATCGGGCACACTTGGCTGGTGCCCACCCTCGCCGAACTCGTCTCCGACGGCTGCGGCCTGCCATTCGCCGCTGCCGCGGAGGCGCTGCGGGAGGCGGTCGGGGCGCACGGCGCGGCCGTCGTCGAGGCGCCGCCTGGAACGGGCAAGACCACCCTCGCGCCGCCGATCATTTCCGGCCTGGTCGAGGGGAGGGTGGTGGTCACCCAGCCAAGGCGGGTCGCGGCGCGCGCGGCCGCCCGTCGGCTCGCCGCCCTGACCGGGACGCCCGTTGGTGAACTGGTCGGCTACACGGTGCGCGGCGACAGAGTGCTTGGCGCCGACGCCAAAGTCGAGATGCTCACACCCGGAGTGCTGCTACGTCGACTGCTGCGCGACCCCGGCCTCGACGGGACCGGCGCCGTCATCCTTGACGAGGTCCACGAACGGGGCCTGGACACCGACCTGTTGGTCGGGCTGCTGGTCGAGGTGCGCGAGCTGCGCCCCGATCTGGTGGTGATCGCGATGTCGGCCACAGCCGACACCGAAACGTTGGCCGGGCTGCTCGGTGACACGGCGCCCGCACCGGTGGTCGGCGTGCCCGGCGTCCTCCACCCTCTGACGGCGCGCTACTGCCCCGGCCCGCTGCCGCTCGACGCCAGGGGCGTGAGCAGGGAGTTCCTCGCCCACGTCGCGACGGTTGCCAGGGCCGCGTTCGACGAGCGTCCCGGCGACGGCGACGTCCTGGTCTTCCTGCCGGGGGCGCGCGAGGTCCGCGTCGTGGCCGACCTGCTGAGGGGCAGTGTCCCGGCAGAGGTGCTCGAGTTGCACGGGCAGATCCCGGCCCGGGAACAGGACAGGGCGATCTCGGGGAGGCGGCCGGGCGAGCCGCCCCGGATTGTGGTCTCGACCAACCTCGCCGAATCCTCGCTGACCGTCGCAGGGGTGCGCGTCGTCGTCGACGCCGGGCTGTCGCGGGAACCCCGGCGCGACTCCGCCCGCGGAATGTCCGGCCTGGTCACCGTCCGGTGTGCCCGGTCGTCAGCCGACCAGCGCGCAGGTCGCGCCGCCCGGCAGGGCCCGGGTGTGGTCTGGCGCTGCTACGACGAGGAAACCTACGCGGGGCTTCGCCCGCAGGTGACCCCGGAATCGCAGACCACGGACCTGACCGGCGCCCTGCTGACGCTCGCAGCCTGGGGGTCGCCCCGCGGTGCGACGATGCGGCTGCCCTCGCCGCTGCCGGCCGCCTCCGTCGCCGAGGATGAGGCCGTGCTGCGCTCGCTCGGCGCCGTCGATACGACTGGCCGCATCACCGAGGACGGGCGTCGACTCGCCTCCATCCCCGCCTCACCGCGTTGGGCGAGGGCGCTCGTCGACGGTGCTGCCCTGGTCGGTTCGCGGACGGCGGCCGAGACGGTCGCCGCGGTGGAGTCGGGCGTCTCTGGCGACCTGGGCCGGGAGATCATCGCCCTCCGGCGCGGTGGAACCCCCGAGGCGAGGCGGTGGAAGGCAGAGGCCGATCGGCTCGCGCGCCTCATCGACGCCGCCCCCGGGACGGGTGCCCTGCCTGGTGCCGTCGTCGTTTTGGCCTTCCCGGAGCGGGTGGCGAGGAAGGTGGGTGGCACCTACCTCCTGGCCTCAGGCACCCGCGCCGCCGCTCCGCCTGAGCTCGCAGGACACGTTTGGCTGGCCGTCGCCGAGGTGACCAGGGCAGGTGGGGTGAGCGCGGCCGGTACCGGTGCGGTGATCCGCTCGGCCGCGCCCATAGATGAGCCGACGGCCCGGCTGGCCGGGCAACTCCTGGTTGAGGAGACTCGGGGCGAGTTGGTCGACGGCAGGCTCCGCGCCCGTCGGGTGGTCGCCCTCGGCGCGATCGAGCTCTCCTCGACACCGGTGCCCGCCCGGGAACTCGGGGCCCACGCCGTCCGCGACGTCGTGGCGGCTCACGGGTTGGGCGTGATCGGCTGGTCGCAGTCGGCCGATGCGCTGCGTCGCAGGATGGCCCTGCTGCACCGCAGCATCGGCGGACGCTGGCCGGATGTGGGCGACGACGCGCTCCTGACCAGGCTCGACGACTGGCTGGCACCCGAGTTGCGGGCCGCGGCCGACACCGGGGCGCTGGCAGGGATCGACCTGACGACGCCGCTGCGCAGGCTCCTGCCCTGGCCGGAGGCCGGTCGGCTGGACGAGTTGGCACCGGAGCGACTCCAGGTGCCGAGCGGGTCGAGGATCCGGCTCGAGTACCCGCCTCACGACGCGGATGGACCGGTCGTCGTCGCCGTCAAGTTGCAGGAGTGCTTCGGGTTGGCGACGTCGCCAAGGTTGGTCGACGGTCGGGTGGAGGTGGTGTTCCACCTGCTGTCCCCCGCCGGTCGTCCGCTGGCGATCACCGGGGACCTCGCGTCGTTCTGGTCGGGGCCGTATGCGCAGGTGCGCTCGGAGATGCGCGGTCGCTACCCGAGGCACCCGTGGCCCGAAGACCCGTGGACGGCGCCTGCAACGGCGCGGACG
This sequence comes from Tessaracoccus bendigoensis DSM 12906, assembly GCF_900141915.1. Classification (GTDB taxonomy): domain Bacteria; phylum Actinomycetota; class Actinomycetes; order Propionibacteriales; family Propionibacteriaceae; genus Arachnia; species Arachnia bendigoensis. The sequence goes on from NZ_FQZG01000011.1 coordinate 48,194, forward strand.
AAGCGTCGAGGTTGATCGCGGTCACGAGGGATTCTCTGGTCACGAGGGAGGGGTCGCGTTACCAGGGGAATGGCTGGATACCAGGGGTATACGGCTGGTGTCGTGCAATAGCGCTGGTGTCGGGTCCGGATCGCTGGTGTCGCGCAATAGCGCTGGTGTCGCCGAGAACCGCTGGTGCGCCCCAACCGGGCGACCTACTTCTTCGGCGCCTCAGACGTCGACAGCGCCGCGACGAAGGCCTCCTGGGGCACCTCGACCCGGCCGACCATCTTCATCCGCTTCTTGCCTTCCTTCTGCTTCTCGAGCAGCTTCCGCTTACGCGAGATGTCGCCGCCGTAGCACTTGGCCAGCACGTCCTTGCGGATGGCGCGGATCGTCTCCCGGGCGATGACCCGCGACCCGATCGCGGCCTGGATCGGCACCTCGAACTGCTGCCTCGGGATGAGTTCCTTCAACTTCGAGGCCATCTGCAGTCCGTAGCTGTAAGCCTTGTCCTTGTGCACGATCGCGGAGAACGCGTCGACGGGGTCGCCGTGCAGCAGGATGTCGACCTTCACCAGGTCGGAGGCCTCCTCACCGTCGGGCTCGTAGTCGAGTGACGCGTAGCCCTTGGTGCGCGACTTGAGCGCGTCGAAGAAGTCGAAGACGATCTCGGCCAGCGGCAGGGTGTAGCGGATCTCGACGCGGTCCTCACTCAGGTAGTCGAGCCCGCGCTGAATGCCGCGGCGGGTCTGGCACAGCTCCAGGATCGTGCCGATGTACTCCGCCGGGGCGAGGATGGTGCCGCGCACGACCGGCTCGTAGACTTCCGCGATCTTGCCCTCCGGATACTCCGACGGGTTGGTGACGACGTGCTCGGAACCGTCCTCCATGATGACGCGGTAGACCACGTTTGGGGCGGTGGAGATCAGGTCCAGGTTGAACTCGCGCTCCAGCCGTTCGCGGACGATCTCCATGTGCAGCAGGCCGAGGAACCCGATGCGGAAGCCGAAGCCGAGCGCCCCGGAGGTCTCCGGTTCGTAGGTCAGCGCGGCGTCGTTGAGCTGAAGCTTTTCGAGGGCCTCCCGCAGTTCGTTGAAATCGTCACCGTCGATCGGATAGAGGCCGGCGTAGACCATGGGGTTGGGCGACCGGTAACCCCCGAGATCCTGTACCGCAGCCCGGTTCTCGAGTGTGACGGTGTCGCCGACCCGGGATTGACGCACGTCTTTCACCCCGGTGATGAGGTAGCCGACTTCGCCGACGCCCAGGGCGTCCGACTTGACCGGCTCAGGCGAGATGACGCCGACCTCCAGCAGTTCGTGGGTCGCCTTGGTCGACATCATCCGGATGCGTTCGCGGTGACTGAGTTCACCGTCGACCACGCGGACGTAGGTGACGACACCCCGGTAGGTGTCGTAGACCGAGTCGAAGATGAGCGCACGCGCGGGTGCGGCGGGGTCGCCGACCGGCGCCGGGATCAGCTCGACGACGGCGTCGAGAAGCTCGCGGACGCCAGCGCCGGTCTTGCCGGATACCTTGAGTACTTCGTCTGGTGAGCACCCGATGATGCCGGCCAGTTCCTCGGCGTACTTCTCAGGGTTCGCGCTCGGCAGGTCGATCTTGTTCAGCACGGGGATGATCTGCAGGTCGGCCTCGAGCGCCAGGTAGAGGTTCGCCAAGGTCTGGGCCTCGATCCCCTGCGCCGCGTCGACCAGGAGGATGGCCCCTTCGCAGGCCTGGAGCGAGCGGGACACCTCGTAGGTGAAGTCGACGTGCCCAGGCGTGTCGATCATGTTGAGGATGTGGGTGACGCCGTCTTTGGCCCACGGCATCCGCACGGCCTGCGACTTGATGGTGATGCCGCGCTCGCGTTCGATGTCCATCCGGTCGAGGTACTGGGCGCGCATCTGACGCGCATCGACCACCTCGGTTAGCTGGAGCATGCGGTCGGCAAGGGTCGACTTGCCGTGATCGATGTGGGCGATGATGCAGAAGTTGCGGATGATCGCCGGATCGGTCTTACCTGGGCGCGGAGCTGGCATCAATATCCTTGTGGCTGACGATGTCGACCACCAAGTCTCTCACGGATCGGCGGGGCGGGCTAACTGGTTGATTTGGCCTGGCGTGCCGGCCTCAGGTAAGGTTGATCGTCGCGTGCAAACGCATGACCGAGTCAACCAACATAGTGATAAAGAGGCTTGCCAAGTGGCGAACATCAAGTCCCAGAAGAAGCGCAACAAGACCAACGAGATCGCGCGTCAGCGTAACAAGGCCGTCAAGTCGGGCCTCCGCACCCACGTGCGTGCAGTGCGTGTTGCCGTTGCGGCCGGCGATTCGGTCCAGGCCAATGAGGCCGCAAGGGCCGCCAACCGCGCTCTCGACAAGGCCGTGAGCAAGGGCGTCATCCACAAGAACCAGGCCGCGAACCGCAAGTCGGCCATCTCGCTCTCCGTCGCCGCTCTCTGAGCCGGCCGAGACCAACTGTTCTACCGAAGCAGCGCCTTGGCCCTCGGTCATCAAGGCGCTGTTTTGCGTACCCTCCATCGACGGCGGGTGCGGCCGGAATGTCGCGCCCCTGAGGTGAGTCGCTCCAACTCCTGGGCCGAGCGCCGCAGCGCACACCCCTGATTCACCCCACGGCAACCACAGACAAGCTGCCTCTCGTGCCACAATGTCCCCGTCGTGGGTCACAGCCTCAGGAGAGCAGAACATGAAGATCGTCGTCGCCGGAGCAGGGTACGTCGGCCTGTCAAACGCGGTCATCCTCGCGCAGCACCACCACGTCACCGCCATCGACACAGATGCCGCGAAGATCGAACTCATCACCAGGCGGGTATCGCCGATCGACGACCCCGAGCTGACCGAGTATCTCGCCAACCGTCCGCTGCATCTGGAAGCGGTGACGGATCCAGAGCTGGCCTACACGGCTGCGGACCTCGTCGTGGTGGCCACCCCTACCGACTACGACCCGCAGACCAGCTATTTCGACACCAGCTCCGTTGAGCTCGTCGTCGCCACGGCCTTGACCTACAGCCCTGGCGCAAACATCGTCATCAAGTCCACGGTCCCGGTCGGTTTCACCGAGGAATTGCGTCAGAGGCACCCGGGCGCGACCATCATGTTCTCCCCTGAGTTCCTCCGCGAGGGGCGCGCGCTCTACGACAACCTCCACCCTTCGCGCATCGTCGTCGGTGACCGCTCCGCTGTCGGGCGACGGTTCGCCGATCTAATGGTCGAAGGCGCCGACGATGACGTCGTGCCCGTGCTGCTGACGGACTCGACGGAAGCCGAGTCGATCAAGCTGTTCGCCAACACCTACCTGGCGCTGCGCGTGGCCTATTTCAACGAACTGGACACCTACGCTGCGGTCCGGGGATTGGACACCGCGCAGATCATCGAAGGGGTTGGGCTCGACCCGCGGATCGGGTCGCACTACAACAATCCCTCGTTCGGCTACGGGGGGTACTGCCTGCCGAAGGACACCAAACAGCTGTTGGCCAACTACTCCGAAGTGCCGCAGAACCTGGTCGTCGCGGTCGTCGACGCCAACCGTACGCGCAAGGATTTCATCGCAGGCGACATCCTCTCCCGCAACCCCGAAGTCGTCGGCATCTACCGTCTGACCATGAAGACCGGCTCGGACAACTTCCGCTCATCCTCGGTGCAGGGGGTCATGAGGCGCTTGAGTGCCGAGGGGGTGACGTTGATCATCTACGAGCCTGGGCTCACGGAGGAGACGTTCTCCGGCTCTGAGGTGATAGCCGATCTTGAGGAGTTCAAGCGCCGCGCCGATGTGATCGTGACCAACCGGCAGTCGTCCGACCTGGACGATGTCGCGGACAAGGTTTACACGCGCGACATCTACGGCCGCGACTGACGCTGGAATCAGCGACGCGCCAACGCCAACACCCCCAGCACCATCCGCTCGAGCGCGAACGCCGGGTCCGTGGCCGCGCCCTTGACCTGGGCGTCACCCACGGCGATCAGCTGGATGGCGCCGGCGACCGAGCCGGGCCCCCAATAGCGTGACGTGCGCGCGTAGTCCTTCATCTTCCAAGGGGGCAGGCCCAGTTGGCGCGCCAGGTCGTTGCTGCTGATGCGGCTCCCCTGCGCGTCGATATACTTTCCCATTCCCCGGAAAGCACCCGCCATGGCGCTGGTCACCAGCACCGGTGCCACCCCTGTGCTCAACGCCCATCGGAGCCGTTCCATCGCGACGGTGGCGTTGACGGCCAGCACGGCGTCCGCGACGGCGAAGGACGTCACCTCAGCCCTGCCGGCGAAGTAGCGCCTGATCAGGTCTGAGTCGATCTGTTCCTGATCGGAGTCGGCGGCGAGCTGGGAAACCGCAGCGGCGAGGGCGCGCAGGTCATTCCCGACGGCGGAGACCAACTCGCCTGCGGCATCCTGCGAGATCCGCATCTTCTGCCGCTTGGCCTCCTCGACGACGAACTTAGGCAGCTCCCAGGTCTTGACGGTCGCCACTGATTCGGTGGGGACCTTCGCCTTCTTGAGCTTGTCGATCAGGCCCTTCCCCTTGTTGCCGCCAGCGTGTACCAGGATGAGGCAGAGATCTTCCGACGGGTTCCTGGCCACCTCGACCAGTTGGTCGACCACCCCGGCGGGGCAGGCGCCGACGTCGTCGATGACGGCGATGATGTTGCTGGAAAACAACGAACCGCCCACCACTTCAGACAGCATGGTGTCTTCCAGCTCCGACGCAGAGATCTCGTTGAGGTCGGAGTCGGGCTGTTCCTTGCGTGCTTTCGCGACCGTGGCCGCCACCAGCCGCTGGGCCAGCAGCGTCTCGGGGCCGGTGATCAGGAGGGAGGAACCGAAGGCGGGCATGGGTAAAGCTTGCCAGCCCGGGCCGACAATCCGGTACTCAGGCGCCGTCCCGCTTCTTTGGTTGGGCGGACCGGTCTCCAGCCGATTGGGCCAGTTGCCGGAACTGTTCCGGGTATCGGGTGGAGCGCAACTGCGGGAAGGCGCGCAACTGCCGTCGGGTGGTGAGGCTCAGCTTCGGCAACGCTTCGAGCCTGTCGTTGAGCACCTCGCGTCGATCCTTCAGCTGTTCAAGTGAGTCGTCGGCCTTTTCCTTGAGCTCCAGCGCGTGCTCGCCCAGTGAGGTGCTCAACTGGGTGGTCGACGCTCTGAGCTTCTCGTCGGCCTCCTTCAGGGCCTTGAGCTGATCGTCCAGCTTCAAGGTGGAGGAGACGGTGGCCGCGAGGTCGACCAGCATCGTCGTCGCGATGACCGCGAGGGCGACGATGACGACCCAGGGATTCAGCCAGTCGAGGAAGCGGCTGATCAGCGGGTGCAGCACATCGATCAGCAGGACGCCGACGATGCCCCACATCAACGAGAACTGGAGGCAGATGTAGCCGCCGATGTTGAATGGACGGTCTGAGTAGTCCCACCACCTCCGGTGGAAGAGCTTTTCAAGGACCCACCCCGTGACCAGTTCCAAGAGCGAGGCCAACAGGGCGGCTCCGAGGAACACGAGGATCGGGTTGTCTGCGACGGGGAGCAGGAGCGCGGTCATCGCGAGCGCCCCGAACCCGTAGATCGGGCAGTATGGCCCGGCGAGGAACCCACGGTTTGTGACCTCGCCTTCGGTGACGGCGGAGAAGACGACCTCGGCGACCCAGCCGAGCATCGCGTAGATCACCACCAGCGTCACGGGGGCCGATGCCTGGACCAGTTCCACCGCAGTCATCTTCCGTCCTCCTCGCTGTGTCGCTGCGGGCAGTTTAGCCATCTCCACCTGGGGCTCGGCGATGGCGGAGGCGCTGCGTCGATCACTACAACTACAAGGAAGTCAGTCGCCCGATTGGCTGGCCTTCCCACCGCCGCGTCATCCCTTCACGCAGAGCAGCGTCTGCAGCCGCGCGACGACGTCGACGAGGTCACACTGGGCGGCGATGACCTCGTTGATGTCCTTGTACGCCGCCGGGATCTCGTCGACCACGCCCTCGTCCTTGCGACACTCGATGCCCGCCGTCTGCTCGGCGAGGTCGGCCGCGGTGAACTGACGCCGTGCCGCGTTGCGCGACATCCGCCGTCCTGCGCCGTGTGACGCCGACTGGTAAGACGCCGGGTTGCCCAGGCCGCGCACGATGTAGGAGCCTGTGCCCATGGAGCCCGGGATCACACCCAGATCCCCCAGCCCGGCCCGGATCGCACCCTTGCGGGTGACGATCAACTCGACGTCGTCGTAGGCCTCCACCGCCACGTAGTTGTGGTGGCAGCGGATCGGCGCCTCGAACCCGATTCCCGGAATGCGGTGCGAGAGCTCATCACAGATTGCCGCGAGCATCACGTCGCGGTTGAGCAGCGCATACGCCTGCGCCCACCAGAGGTCGTGCAGGTAGGCGTCCATCTGCGCCGTGCCGGCCAGGAACACCGCAAGGTCCTTGTCGACCAGGCCCTGGTTGTGGGGCAGCGCCTGCGCCGCCCGCATGTGCACCTGCGCCAGCTGATTGCCGGTCCCCCGCGACCCGGAGTGCAGCGTCACCCAGGCCCGGTCGTCGTCGCCGACGCACAGTTCGATGAAGTGGTTGCCGCCGCCCAGCGTCCCCACCTGCACCGAAGCCTTCCGCTCCGCCTTCGCCGACCTCGCCGACGGGGTCAGCTCGGCCGCGCGCAGTTGACCGAACCCGCTCATGGTGTCGCGGTACCGCCGGGCCAGGTCGTCGTGCCTGGTCAAGGTGCGAGGCTCGTCGTTGTGTGAGGCGAAGCCGACGGGGACCGCCCGCTCGATGCCGTGCCGGATGGCGGCCAGGTCGTCGGGCAGCTGGTCGGGCCGCAACGTGGTGCGCACGGCGGTCATGCCGCAGCCGATGTCGACGCCGACGGCCGCCGGGGCGACCGCCTGGCTCATGGCGATGACGGAGCCGACGGTGGCGCCGAGCCCATAGTGGACGTCGGGCATGACGCGCACGCCGTGGGTCCACGGCAGCCTCGCCACATTCCGGAGCTGGCCGCGGGCCTGCTCCTCGATGCCGGCCTCGTCGGCCCACATGAGGGTGTTGTCGGTGCCGGTCAGCGGCACCGGGTAGATGGACATGGTGGTTCCTCCTGTGTGGATGGGTGACAGGGGTAACCGACGGCCCTCCCGGTCAACGGGCGATGGGCGGATGTGTCTGGTTAGCGAAAGGAGTCAGGTACCCCGCAGCTTCAGCGCTGATGCGCAAAGCTGGGCTCGACGGCGACCGACGGGCACAGCGGTGGCGTCGCTTGGCGACGTGGCTGTGCGGTCATGGTCTGTGCCTCTCGGATGCGGCGCCATCCATGGCGCCGCCGACCAGCCTGCCACAGATTCCTGGCCCTGGGCAACCCCCTTGCCTCCCACAGATCCAGGGCATGGATCAGTTGGTCGGAAGCATTGATGGCCTTGTGAGGCCGGTTCCAGAGGGGATCGCCGGCGCGAACCACCGTATGAGGAGGCGACCGCCGAGGACCTTGGCACGCGGGACCTGATCGACGGCGGTGCCGATCCCACCGCATCGCGCAGCCCGACCCGGGTCAGCGGATCGGAGGCTGACTATTGCGAGGCTGTGCCGCCGTCCACACGCACGAGGTTGCCGGAGGGGTCGCGGAAGGCGCAGTCCCGAACGCCCCAGGGCTGGTCGGCAACCTCCGACACGATCTCCGCCCCGGCCTCCTTGACGCTGGCGAACACCGCATCGACGTTGTCGGCGGTGAAATGGGCGGCGTTCATGCCGCCTTTGGCGACGAGCGCGCGGATGAACTCGACGTCCTCGGGGGAGCCGTCGACGTAATTCGACAGCACGATCCCGACGTCGGGCTGTGCCGGGGAACCGATCGTGATCCAGCGAAACTCGCCGTTGGGTACGTCCATTCGAACCTCGAGGCCCAACACATCTCGGTAGAAGGCCAAGGCGGCATCGGGGTCGTTGACGGTGATGAGACAGGTGGAGAGTCTGATGTCCATGTCCGCAACGCTAAACGAGCGATCCCCGATGCGCTTCTCGATTCCTGCTCGGTCGGGTGGCCAACCGCGCCACGCAACTTGGGACGCCGATCAGCGCCGCGTGATCCCCAGCCCGGTAGGCAGTAGGCGTGCTGCCTACCAGTTCGGTGAACCGCGCGCTGAACGACCCCAGCGACGTACAACCCACCGCCATGCACACCTCGGTGACGGTAAGGCCGCCGCCACGCAGCAGCCACTGCGCACGCTCGATGCGCCGCGTCATCAGGTACGAGTAGGGCGTCTCCCCGTAGGCAGCCTTGAAACGACGAGTGAAGTGGGCCTTCGACATGTAAGCCTGGGCGGCCACGGCTCCGATGTCGAGCGGCTCGGCGAATCGGCGATCCATCGCATCTCGGGCTCTGCGGAGCAAGGCAAGCTCGTTGAGTCGTCCGTGGCGCGGCATGGCAGCAGCCTACGTCCCAGACGGCGACGCCACCGCCGCCCTGGCGCAGAAGGGCTTGTAGTCGCATCACGCCCATGTGGAAGCTGAGTAGAGCGAGGCGCCGAATCAGCGCTGGGTCCGCACCGCGATCCCCTCCCCGGTCCGCGAAACCGCGATCGTGCCCTGCAGGTCGGTTCGGGCCATTGCCATACCCAAGCTTTCGGCTAACTCGAGCGTCGCCCTCGCCGGATGTCCGTAGTCGTTGTCCAACCCGGCACTGGCAACGGCAAGCGATGCTCCTGACGCGTCGAAGAACCGGCTCTCCTGCTTCGATGACCCGTGATGCGGCAGCTTCAGCACATCCACCTCCAACGAGAGCCCCAACCCGACGGCTGAACGCAGGGCAGCCGACTGGCCGGACGGCTCCGCATCGCCTGCCAAGAGGACACCGATCCCGCCCGAGGTCGCCACCCCTACCACCGAAGCGTTGTTCTCGGCAGGGCCCTCGGCATCGGCGTTCTCCGAATCGACCGTGGAGGTCGTCGGCGCCGAGACCGTCGTCCAACTCGCCAGACCCGCCTGCAGCACCTCGCCCGGCGCCGCCGACCGCACTTCACCGCCGACCTCCCCCACCGCATCGAGCAGCCAGGTCGGAATCTCGCCTCCGCGCACGAGCACCAGCTTCGGCTTGAACCTCGCTATGACCGTGGCTGCTCCCCCGACGTGATCCGCGTGATAGTGCGTCAACACCACCATGGGAACTGCTCGGACGCCAAGGCCTGCCAGGCAGTCGATGGTCGGCCCTGGCTCGGGGCCCGCATCCACCAGAATCGCGGCTCCCGGACCGGCGCGCACCACGGTCGCGTCCCCCTGGCCCACATCGCAGAACGCCACGCTCCACTGGCCCGGCCACCCAAGGGGCACAGGACGTGCCACACCGGCAACAACCAGCACCACGATGAACCCGGCCCCACCCCATGGGCTGCGTAGCACCCGCGCCAACGCGAAAGCCGACAACAGCACACAGCCGGTGAGCACGATGAGCGGCAACAGGTCAGCCTGCCACTGCCAGGTCGCCGACGGCACCGAGGCACCGGACTGCGCCACCCAAAGGATGGGTTGGCTGCACCAACCCGCAAGCCAGGCCGGGACCACCCCGAGCGGACCCAGGCCGCTGAGCACGGCCGCAGACAACCCGAGCACCGTGGTCGGGCCGACGAACGGCGCGGCGAGCACATTGGCCGCCACCCCCACGACGGAGATCTCATCGCTGATGGCTGTGACGATCGGCTGGGTCACCAGTTGGGCGGCCAACGACACCGCCACCGCCTCAGCGATCCATCTTGGGCACCACCGCACCAGCGCGTCCCGGAACCAGGGCCCCAACACGACTATCCCGGCGCATGCGCACACCGACAGGGCGAACCCCACCGACCTGGAAAGCCATGGATCGCACCACACGAGAACCACCACCGCCAGGCAAAGCGAGCCTGTGCTCCGGCTTCCCGACGACACCCCGGTCGCCGCCAGGGCAACCAGACCCATCGCCGTGGCCCGCAGCACCGAAGGCTCCTGCCCGCAGACGAGAACGAACAAGCCGACCCCCGCCACGGCCGCGATCCTCACCCACCAACCACGCACCCCGATCAGCCGGACGAACGCCAGCAGCACCCCGAGCATCAGCGAGAGGTTCGCACCGGAGACTGCCATGAGATGCGTGAGCCCCGTTGCCTTGAAGTCGGATCGCATCTCGTCGTCGACCCGCGTGGTGTCCCCCACGACCAGCGATGGCACCAGCGCCGCCTGCTGGGGTGGGGAACGGCTCAGGCTGTCTCTTAGCCCTCCGCGCATGGCGTTCGCCAGCCGCCGCAGCGGGCCAGGATCGGCAACCCGTTGGTCGATCCGTTGCAGAGACAGCACCGCGGCCTCACGCTCCCCAGGCTCGGGAACACCCAGCCGTGCCACGGCCCGGTAGCGTGCCCCGGGCTCGAGTTGCGCAAGCGCGCTGCCCACCTCGCCGCTGGCCAATACGACGACCGGCACCGAGGCATTGACCCGGGCACTTCGCCGCTCGACCCACACCAGGCTCGCATGCGCCACCACGATCCCGTTCCGGGCGGCCGGCTCGGCGTTGACGCTGAACTCGACGCTGACCACTACCGATTCGGCGGCCAACTCCGAAACTGGTGAGGAGTGCCGCTGCCATGAGCGCAATCCCGAGGCGAAGAGCGTCAACGCGAGCACCGCGAACACCATCGCTGTCCACACCCGTCCTGCGCGCCAGAGCATCACCGCGATCAGTAGGAGACCGACCAACCCCGCAACCCAGCCCGCGCGTTCCGGCATCCATCCGGAGGTGCCGATCCACGCGGCGGCCCAGACGGCGACTGCCACCGGCAACAGCCGCAGGTCGTGGCGGTTCATGTCGTCACCAGCGATGCGAGCTTCTCGAAGGTTTTCGGCCCGATACCGCTGACCTCCTGCAGCTCCTCGACGGCGGTGAAGCCGCCGTGTTCGTCGCGCCAGGCGACAATCGCGGCCGCGGTTACGGGCCCTATGCCCGGCAACTCCTCCAGTTGTTCCGGCGATGCCGTATTCAGGTTGATCCGGCCACCCGCATCTGCCGGACCGCTTCCCCCGGGTGTCGAGACCTCGCCGCGGGGATCATCGGCCGACCCGATCAGGATCTGCATCCCATCGGTCACCGGTGCTGCCAGGTTCAGTTCGGCAGGCCCGGCGTCGGCGGCAAGGCCACCCGCTGCGACGATGGCGTCCTGCACGATGGATCCGGCAGGCACACTCACGACACCGGGCCGAACGACGGCTCCGGCCACGTGGACCCGCAGCGGTGGTGCCGAGCTCACCGGAGCTGACGGCGTGGGGGGAACGGAACGCACCACAGGGTCAACGGGCACCACGGTCGCCGAACTCTGCCCGAGTGCGAACACGGTGAATGCCACCGCCACCAGCATCAGGGCCCCGACCACCAACGCGTGCTTGACGGTGATGAAGCGGCCGAGCGTCTCCACCGCGCCTCGCACCCGAGCCGCAGGCCCCCCGGGCGCGCCGCGCCCGGGGCCGGGATCGGGGGGAGTATCGCTTCCACCCTGCTCGACGGCCCGACGCGGCGCCCCCAGAGGCGGGCGCCCCGCGCTGATGAACGCCAGCCGGGCCCTCGCCAGTTCGTCCGAATCCTGCATGCCCCATCTATCCGACGGTGGAGGGGCGAAAGTGCCACATCAATTTCGACCTGTGGAAAAACCCGCTGCCCGACTGTGTCGGGCAGCGGGTCGGTGGACGAATCCGGGGCGGCTACTTCCCGGGAACCAGGCTCAGCATCTTGGGCAGGCGGGCGATCACCTTGACGACCTCCCGGCCGTCCAGGCTGCGCTGCACGCCCTCATCGGCACGCGCCATCGCGATCGCAGCTTCCTCAGTGATGTCTGCCGGCACCTCCAGCTTGGCGCGGATCTTTCCCTGGATCTGGACGACCATCGTCGCGGTGTCATCGACCGTCAAAGCGGCGTCGGCGACCGGCCAGGCGCTGTTGGCGACCGAGGGCGGCAGGCCCAGCGACTCCCACATCTCCTCCGCCACATACGGGGCCACCAGGCTGAGTGACTGTGCGACGAACATCACGGCCTCCCGAACGGCCGGGTCCGCAGCGCCGACCTGCCCGTCGATCGCCTTGCGGGTGGCGTTGACCAGTTCCATGGTGCGGGCGACGGCGACGTTGAAGCGACCGGAGTCGAGCAAGGTGGTCACCTCCGTGACTGCCTTGTGGGTCGCCTTCCGCAGCGCCTTGTCGCCCCCGGCGAAGTCGGCGTCCACGGGGGACGTCACCTCCGACGCCAACCGGTAGGCGCGCTGCAGGAACTTCAGACTGGACGCCGGGGACAGGTCGGCCCAGTCGATGTCGTCCTCCGGAGGGCCCGCGAAGATCATCGTCAGGCGCACCGCGTCGACGCCGAACGCGTCGATCTGCTCGCCGAGGTCGACGCCGTTGCCAAGCGACTTGCTCATGGCCTTGCCCTGGTTGATCACCTGGCCCTGGTTCATCAGACGCAGCATCGGCTCGTCGAAGTCGACCATGCCCATGTCGCGCAGCACCTTCGAGAAGAACCGCATGTACAGCAGGTGCAGGATCGCGTGCTCGACGCCACCGACGTACTGGTCGACGGGCATCCACCGAGCGACGTCCGCCGGATCGAACGGCCCGGCCTCATAGCCCGGGGAGCAGTATCGGAAGAAATACCACGAGGAGTCGACGAAGGTGTCCATGGTGTCGGTGTCACGCTTCGCGGGGCCGCCGCACTTCGGGCAGACGGTGTCGACCCAGTCGGTGGCGGCCGCCAGCGGCGAGGTGCCCTTCGGCGCCAGTTCCTGGCCCCTCAGCTCGGGGGCGCGCACCGGCAACTGCTCATCGGGGACGGGAACCTCGCCGTCGACAGGGCAGTGCACGATGGGGATGGGGCAGCCCCAGAACCGCTGCCGCGACAACAACCAGTCCCGCAGCCGGAACTGCACGGTGCCCGTGCCAGCGCCGTCGGCCTCCAGCTGAGCCGTGATCCGGGCGACCCCCGAGGCCTTGTCGGTCAACCCGTTCAACAGGCCGGAGTTGACGTAGGCGCCGTCGCCGACGGTGGCGACCCCCGTCTCGGCAGGGTCGGTGCCGTCGACGTCCAGGACGGTGCGCACCGGCAAGCCGTAGGTGCGGGCGAAATCCAGGTCGCGCTGGTCGTGTGCGGGCACGGCCATGATGGCGCCCGTGCCGTAGTCGGCCAGGACATAATCGGCAGCCCAGATCGGCACCCGCTCACCGTTGACGGGGTTGATCGCGTGCCGCCCCAGCGAAACGCCGGTCTTCTCATGTTCGGTCGACTGACGTTCGATCTCGGTCGACTTCTTGACTTCGGTCAGGTACGCGTCGAAAGCCGCACGCTGCCCGTCGCTGACCAACTCCTGAGCCAGGTCGGAGTCGGGCGCGACCACCATGAAGGTCGCGCCGAACAGCGTGTCTGGTCGCGTGGTGAACACCGTGACGGGTTCGTCTCGACCTTCGACCTTGAACGCGACGTTGGCGCCCTCGGAGCGGCCGATCCAGTTGCGCTGCATGGCCAGCACGTGCTCAGGCCAGCCGCCCTCCAACTGTTTCATGTCATCCAGCAGTTGCTGCGCGTAATCGGTGATCTTGAAGTACCACTGGTTCAGCTTGCGCTTCGTGACCTCGGAGCCACAGCGTTCGCACTGGCCCTGCACGACCTGCTCATTGGCCAGCACCGTCTGATCCTTCGGGCACCAGTTGACGTAGGAGTCCTTGCGGTAGGCCAGCCCGCGCTCGAAGAACCTCAGGAACAGCCACTGGGTCCAGCGGTAGTAGCCCTCGTCCGAGGTGTGCAGCCGCCGCGACCAGTCCAGGCTCAGCCCGTAACGCTTGAAGGAGCGCACCTGGGTCTCGATGTTGGCGTAGGTCCAGTCGGACGGGTGGGTGTCGGCTTTGATGGCCGCGTTCTCGGCGGGCAGCCCGAAGGAGTCCCAGCCGATGGGGTGCATGACGTCGTAACCCTTCAGCCGCCAGTAGCGGGCCACGACGTCGCCCATCGCGTAGGCCTCGGCGTGGCCCATGTGCAGGTCGCCCGACGGATACGGGAACATGTCGAGGACGTAGCGGCGTTCCCGGGACCCGTCGTCGAGGGGCTTGAAGGTCTCATCCTTCTCCCAGAATGCCTGCCACTTCTCCTGGGCCCGGACCTTGTCGTACTGACCGGGCTCTTGGCTCACGCTCATGATCTTTTCCGCTTTCGGGTCTCCGCACGCCGGTGCGCACGAAGGCCAAATTATACCCTCAGGGCCGTCGGGCCCTTCTCAGCCCTGGAACGCGTCCAATTCCGCCCGCGTCGGGGGTTTGGCACCCCTGCGTGTCACGACGATCGCGGCGGCCGCCGCGCCCCGGCTGAGCGCGGCCTCCACATCGGACGGGTCTGAGGCATATGCCGACAGGAACCCCGCCATGAACGTGTCGCCGGCGCCGACGGTGTCGACCACCTCTACCTTGTGGCCGGGGACCTGCACGACGACCCCACCTGGGCGGACAGCGGCGACGCCGTCCGGACCGAGGGTGACGATGAACATCGACAGCCCGTACTCCTCAACCCAGGCCTGGGCGTAGCTGAGCGGGTTCTCGTCGTCATCCACGAGCCACGCGATGTCCTCGTCACTGGCCTTGACGATCCCTCCGTTGCGACCGACGGCCCGCATCAGGTCGGCGACCAGCCCGAAGTACGCGACCCTGTCCGGCAGCGTGGACGGCCGCACGTTGATGTCGTAGCTGGCTACCGCCTCTGTGCGGGATACGAAGTCCAGCACGTTTCTGGCACCGGGGCCGATGATCGCGGCGAGGGAACCGAAATGCAGCCAGTCGTCTGACTCCAACTCAGGAAACTCCCCACGCCGCCAGTTGAAGTTCGAGGTGTTGTCGAAATGGAAATGGTAATTCGCCTTGCCCTCGTCGTCGAGCGAGACCACCGCCAACGAGGTGGCATCGTCGGTGGTCACGGCGAGGTCAAGGGCGACGCCCGCCGCCTCGAGGTGGCTGGTGAGTTGCCGCCCGAACGCATCCGTGCTGAGCCGACCGAGGTAGTGGGTGTCCTCACCCAGTTTGGCCAACGCGACGGCGGAGTTCATTGGTCCGCCACCCGAGCGGGCGATCCAGCGGCTCTCCTCCGGGGAGATCGCCTGCTCAGGCATGAGATCGATCAGGGCCTCACCACAAACCACAAAGCGCATGCGCAAACCATATGACACGGCGGCCCGGCCGTGTTGGTCGGGCCCCGATCATTCGTCCCAGAGCCGGGGA
The DNA here is from genome assembly GCF_900141915.1 of Tessaracoccus bendigoensis DSM 12906. GTDB lineage: Bacteria > Actinomycetota > Actinomycetes > Propionibacteriales > Propionibacteriaceae > Arachnia > Arachnia bendigoensis. The sequence goes on from NZ_FQZG01000011.1 coordinate 63,410, forward strand.
GGAACTCCATCGCGATGCAGGCGGCTCAGCATGGAGAGCACAGGATGGGAGGGCGCACGCACCGACAGCTGCTCCAGACATGAGGTCTGCGCCGCTCCCCTGCCACTCAGCCACGAGGCGACGGCCAGGAGGGCCAGCACGTTCGCCTCGAAACGGGCGGGGCAAACTGCCCTGGCCTCGACCAGACGCGCCCAGTACCGTTCGGCCGTCCAGGTCCTGAGACGATTGAGGAGCTCACCGAAGCGGGCCTCGTCGTCGAGTAGCACGGCCAGCAGAAGCGCGTCCTGGGGGCGGATCTTGTCCGCTTCGGCCAGCGATTCAAGCAGATCCATGCCGGCATCGGCGTCCAGTTGCGCCACGTGCCTCTCCGCCGCTTGGATCACGTGGCCCGCCGGTGGTGAGGAGAGAGTCACCGGGGCAACTGCCGAATCGCGATCCTGGCACACATTGACCCCGTGGTAGACGGCCTGGGCGGCGACCGTGGACGTGTCGAACCGGTAGCCGACGGCTTCGTCTGGCGAGAGCATGCTCCAATAGCGGCCGCCGTCGGCCACGAGCGCCTCGATCACCTGCTCCGGCCCGAGCACCTCTACCAGTTCGGCGACCGTGATGCTGGCCACATCCGGATCGCCGAAGCCGATCAGCACAAAACCGTCGGCGCCTGCCTGGTCGGCGGCGTTGAGGAGTTGGTCTGCGATCCCGTCGAAGTCGGCGGCGAACCAGTCGAGGTCGACACGCATACAGAATCGGACGGTTGGCCCCTCAAGGGCCAAGACCACACAAGACTGTTGCGGGTGGAACCCCAGCATGATGGCTGGGAGAGCGAGAAGGTCTGCGCGGCTGTTGCCGCGGATAAGTGGTGTCTGCATGCCCTATCTATCCGACGGTGGAGCCCGGAAACTGCACGCTCGGGCGAAGCTGTGTACAACTTGTAGGCTTGGCGGAATCATGAGCAACTCGCAGTGGCCGCAGAACAACTCGCCGTGGGCATCCCAGGACCCGAACTGGCGCCCGACCGAGTTTCGGGATGCGCAGGGCCGGGACCCGCGCACCCCTTTCGGGCAGCGACCGCAACAGCCACCCGCAAACGACGAGCTGTTGCCGCCGAAGCGACCGAAGTCGACGCTGATAGTCCTGCTGGTCGTCGCTCTGGTCGGCGTCGTCGTCATTGCGCTTCAGTTCCTCGGTGGCGGGGACCCCGCACCGTCGGCCAGCCCGAGCCCCGTGGCTAGTGCCACGGTGGCACCCAGCCCGGAGCGGACCGGCAACTGGATCCCCTTCGAGGGCAACGGAAACGGCTCATTCGAGATCGTCAGCTATCAGTGGAGTGGCGACACCCTCACCGCGAGGATCAAGGTCGAAGTGACGGAAGGCGAATACGGGTTCAGCATCTTCGCCTTCTCCAACGAGAGCCGGGCTGACTACAGTCCAGCGGACCCGTACGGTTTCACCGTGCGGGCCGGGCAACCCTACGAGGCTGACGTGGTATTCCACATGCCAAACGCGGATTCGACGATCGTGCTGGCGACGCCGTCGGGTAGAACGGCGCTCAACGCGCTGCCCGTGAAGGGCAGCTGACGACTCAGTCCTGCGGCGCCTGCGTTGCCGCGGCAGCCTGCTCCCGTTCCTCGACCGCGTCGGGATGGTCCTTGGAGAGTAGGACGACTCCCCACACCGCGACGGCTCCGGTGACCGCCATCCCGAGGCTCGGCAGCAGGCCCATGTCGCCGCCCTCACCGAGCACGATGAGGCCGAACAGAACCGCGACGAACGGGTCGACGGTGGTCATGGTGCCGACGGTGATCTCGGCTGGTCCCGACGCATATCCCTGCTGGATCATCCAGACGCCCAACCCGTAGCAGGCCAGCATCATGATCACTGAGGCGATGAACGTTCCGCTGGTGAGTTGATGCTCATGCTTCTGCACTAGATCCATCGCATGCTTCATCAGGCCGGAGGCGAGTCCGTAGAAGGTGGCTCCGACGGCCGACCACAGCGTGGCTTTTGCCCACGGGGCTGCCCTGGTCGCGAAGAACGACAGGATCGCACCGATCAGGCACACCACGAGAAACGAGATGAGCACCGGTTGGAAGGTGACCTCACGGTCACCCTTCGCGAAAAGTGAGGAGAAGACGGTGAAGCCGACCACACCGGCGACGGTGATGGCGACCGCCGACCACATCCTGCCCGTGACGTGGTGTTTGTGGATCCGGGCCGCCAACAGGACCGACCAGGGCACCGCCAGGATACCGACAGGCTGGACGACGGAGACCGGCGCGAACGACAACGCCGTGAGGTGGATCGCTGCCCCGAGAAAGACCAAGAGCAGGCCGAGGAGCCATTTTGGGATCCGGAAAAGTCTGAGCAGACCAGCGATCGTCAGGGTGTTCGATGAGGCGACCCCGTTCGGGTCGAAGGTCGACTTCACCCCCAGGCTCTGCAGGATCGCACCACTCGCAAACAGGAACGAGCCGACGACCTGCATACAGATGGCCAGCGCGATTTCGAACGTCACTTGGGGTCCCTTCACGAGTTGTCGAGAGGAGCCTAACGCAGAGGCCGAGCCGAACCCATGCAACTGCGGTCGTGTTCAGTGCCGGTCCAGGGTGGGGTCAACCCCGGTACACGACCACCTTGTCTCCCTCGCTGACCGCATCGAACAGGGTGGCGACCTTCTCCTTGTCCCGCACGTTGACGCAGCCGTGGGAGGAACCGTTGTAGCCGCGGGCCGCGAAGTCGGACGAGTAGTGGACCGCCTGCCCCCCGCTGAAGAACAGCGCGTATGGCATCTTGCTGCCGTAGAGCTTGGACACGTGGTTGCGCGACTTCCAATACACGGAGAAGACGCCGTTGCGGGTCGGCGTCAGCTCGGAGCCGAACCGTACGGACATGGTCAGTCGGATCGTGCCATCCTCGACGAGGGCGAGTTTGCGTTGCGACTTTGAGATGCAGATGACCCGGCCCTGGAGACAGCGGTCGTCAAGTGTCATGGTCGAGGAGCCGGCCGTCGGAACCACGTTGTTGAGCTCGTCGGTGGTTGGTTTCCTGGTCATCGCTACCAACCTGTCGAGGGTGCGCTGATCGACCTCTCCTGTTACCGGAATCTCCCGCTTGGCCTGGAACCCCCGGACAGCTTCAACCGTCTTGTCGCCGTACTTCCCGTCGATCTTGGGTGAGTACCAGTCAAGTTGCTTCAGCCGTGCCTGGAGATTCTTGACCTCTGCACCGGTGGATCCCGCTTCAAGCAGGGCGGGCCCCGCCACCAGCACGTTGTGCATCTCGTCGTTTGTCGGCTGCCTCGTCATGGCCACGAGCCTGTCCCAGGTTGCCTGATCGACCTCCCCTGTCGACGGGAGGTCCCGCTTCGCCTGAAAACCCTCCACCGCTAGGCGCGTCTCGTCGCCGAAGTGGCCGGTGATCTTGCCTTCGAACCATTGGATCTGGAGCAACCTGTGCTGGAGGTCCCGCACCCGGTCACCGTCATCGCCCTGACTCATCAGGGGTGTGGTGGTCGGTTCGGGTTCAGGGACCTCGGAGACCACGGGCACGGCCGGGTCCTGCGGGATCTCCTGGTCTCCTCCCGGTTCGTCCGCATCAGGCACGGGCGATTCGGAACGGGGTGCGGATGGTGTGAGGGAGGGTCCGGCCGTCGATTGCCCACCGGAGGGCACGACGCCGATCGAGTCCGGAACGCAGGCGGTGCAGCCGAGGATGACGACGGCGAGCAGCGAGATGAGCGACCTGCGCAGGTTCGGCCTGATGATCAAGAGTGGCCTCGCATAGGTGAAGCGGGATGGTAGCCGGTGCCAGGATACGGTGCGCGACTGGCGCTCGGGGCATACGGGGTGTCGCATCATCGGGTTCTCCTCTCCTCAACCGGAATACGCCTCAGCCCATGGCGGGGTTGCCTGCCGCGGCCAACAGTTTGTCCACCCACCCGAGAAGCCGGGAGCGTAGCGGCGCGGCGCGTCGGTGGAAGTCACGTTGCAGGGCAGCGTACTCGGCGCGCCCGGTCGGCGTCTCAACCCTGATCGGTGCGATCCCCCAATCGGTCAGGTCGTAGGCGCTGGCAGCCATGTCCACCTCTCGGATCTGGCGGGCGAGCAGGAACGTGTCGAAGAGGAGTTCCGTAGGTACCGCGGGCGAGAGCTTGCCTGCCCACTTGTAGAGATCCATGTTGACGTGGAGACACCCCGGTTGATCGAGTTCGGCCTGCCGCTGGCGGGTGGGCTCCAACAGGTTCAGGGGCTTCGCGGGTGCGGTGAAGAAGCGGAACGCATCGAAGTGTGAGCAGCGGCAGCCGGTGTCGTCGACGATCTGCGCGAGTTCTTCTGGCTCGAAACGCAGCTTGAGGTAGGGATGGCGCGTCTCCCCCGGCCCCAGCCGATAGACCATCGCCCACTCGTGCATGCCGAAACAGTCGAACCGGGGTGCCGCAGCGGCACTTGCGGCCAACAGCCGTCGGGCCGTCCCAATCGTGCCGCGGCGTTTGGCCACAAACCCGGGGGCGTCGAACACGGCGTCAGGACCCGGCAGGTAGAACGGCAGGGCAACGAACTCCGGCGCATCGACCAACACGACGCCGACGCCGGGGTGCCATTGGGCAAGGTGGCTCGGGCGGAGGTTGTAGTAGTGGAACAGGAAATCGTCGACTGGGTGCCTGAGGCCGCGGACGCGGCGGTACGAGACATCGGCCAGTTCAGCCTCGACCCGCTCGCGGTGAGAGTGCGCCAGCGCGGTCCACTCCTGCCTGGCGAGGCGACTCATGGTCGACCCCTGAGCGCGGCACGGCGAGCCCGCCAGTCGGGTAGGTGATGGTCCATCCTCGCCACGAAGGCGGCCCCGTGGCCACGCTCCCACAGATGCACCAACTCATGGACGAGAACGTACTCAAGCGCAGTCGGGGGGTGCTCGGCCAGCGCGGTGTTGAGGGTGATGGCCCGGCTGACCGTGTTGCACGAGCCCCAACGCGATGTCATCCTGCGCAGCTTCACCGCTCCAGATTCCTTGCCGATCCGCGGTTCCCAGCTCTCCAGCAGCCCGGGAAGCACCGCATTCATCTCCGATCTGTGCAGCGTGCCGATGGCGCGCAGGCGTGCCGCTTGATCGGCGCCGGTGAGCATGATGGTGTCTCCTACGAGGCGGCTCTGGTTTCGGTTGCCGGGGATGATCCGGACTTCCCGCCACTGGCCCCAGAGCCGTGCCCTGCCCCCGTCTTCAAGGGGCTCGACGACGGGCTGTGCCATCCGGACACGTTGCTGGGCCTTAGCGATCCAGGGCCCTTGATTGTCGATGAAGGCCCGAAGCGAGGCCTCGCTTACTCCGAACGGGACCGAGGCCGCAAGGCGACCGTTCGGGGGCAGTACCCGCAGCCGCAGGTGACGTACGTCCTTGTAGGTCACCTCCACCGGGTGCCCGGCGTGGGTGATCTGGTGGCTCGGGAGACGACGGGGCACACCTCAGATGCTAGCTGCCCAGGAATGAGTGCTGCATCCCTGGTCAGAGAGATTTTCGGCGCCAAAGGCGACCCCGATGATGAAAAATCGATCGGCACAGAGCAAACTAGATACGTGCCCCCAGAACTGGTCGTGCTCTGTCTCGTTGTCATCACCGCTCTCGCTTTCGATTTCACCAATGGCTTCCATGACACCGGAAACGCGATGGCGACCTCCATCGCCACCGGCGCTCTCAAGCCCAAGACCGCCGTAGGGTTGTCGGCCATCCTCAACCTCGTCGGCGCGTTCCTCTCCGTGGAGGTCGCTCTCACCGTCACGAACGCGGTGGTCAACATCCAGGATTCGAGTGGGGCACCGCGCCCCGAGCTGATCGCCGACGGAGGGCAGGCGCTCCTGCTCATCATCCTTTCAGGCCTGGTGGGAGCCATCTTGTGGAACCTGCTGACCTGGCTGCTCGGCCTGCCGTCCAGTTCCTCACACGCCCTTTTCGGGGGCCTGATCGGTGCCACGATGGCTGGTCTCGGCCCGGCAGGAGTGAAGTGGGTCGGTGACGGCACCAAGCTCGACGGGGTCGTCGGAAAGGTCATCCTCCCGGCCCTCATGTCTCCGATGATCGCGATCGCGGTGGCGTCGGTGGGCACCTGGCTGATCTACAAGATCACGGCAAACGTGGCCGCGAAGTACCGCGATTCGGGGTTCCGGTGGGGCCAGATCGGATCGGCGTCGCTGGTCTCACTGGCCCACGGCACAAACGACGCCCAGAAGACCATGGGTGTCATCACGCTCGCGCTCATCGCAACCGGTTCCTGGACCCACCTTCATCAGGTGCCGCTCTGGGTCAAGATCTGCTGTGCCAGCGCCATCGCGTTGGGTACCTACATCGGCGGCTGGCGGATCATCAGGACCCTCGGTAAAGGGCTGGTCGAGATCGAGTCCCCCCAGGGCATGGCGGCCGAAGCCTCCTCCGCTGCGGTGATCCTGACGTCCAGCCACCTGGGTTTTGCCCTGTCGACCACGCATGTCGCGACGGGGTCGATCCTCGGTACCGGCGTCGGCAAGCGGGGTGCCAAGGTCAACTGGGGTGTGGCGGGTCGGATGCTCCTCGCGTGGGGCATCACCCTCCCGGCAGCGGCCGCCGCAGGGGCGCTGACATGGTGGCTCGCCCACACGATCGGCGGACTGATCGGCCCGATCGTGATCTTCGTGATCCTCGTGGTCCTCTCCGGCGCCATGTATCTCCATTCCCGTAAGCAGCCGGTCGACCACAACAACGTCAATGACGAGTGGGTTGAGGAAGTCACCGACCGGAAGCTCCCTGAGCCTGCCCTGTCCGGCGGAGGGGCGAAGTGATGAACAACCTCTGGCTGGCGCTACAGGGCGCCTGGCAGGTGCTGCTGGTGGGCCTCATCCTGGGCGCCGGGCTACCTACGATCTTCGCGCTCGGCATCCGCGCGCTGTCTTACGGGGTGGGAGCCGATGCCGATGCCACCGATCATGTGCCGCACCCGTTTGCGAAGGTGGTGGCCTACTCTTGCTTCGGAATCGTCGTCCTGGCGATCCTGCTCGGAATCGGCACCATCGTGGCAAGCGGGTTCGGATTGGACGTCGTATTCGACGGGATCACCCCCCGCGTGGTTGCCAAGTAGCCGACTAATCCAACGCGACCCTCAGTAGCACCGCCGCAGGCGGGGAAGGGCGCCTGCCGCGCCACACCGCGCGAAGCTGACGGTCGAGGTTCAGCCCTGTCACCGGCACGACGACCAGTTCGCCGTGCAGAACGGCGGACGCGACGGCGAACTCGCTCAGCACCGCCGGCTCGTCTCCCATCTTCGCAGCGGCCACGACCGCCGCGTTGCTTCCGAGCTCGACGGCGGGGCAGATAGGATCCAAGGGTTTCAACGCCTCATCGAGGGTCACGCGCGTGCCAGATCCGGATTCCCGGACGATCAGGGGGGTCGAAGCCAAGGTCCCTGGGCTGATCGCCCCGGCGCCTGCCCAGGGATGTGTCGGGGCTACCACGGTCACCAGCCTGTCCACCGCCACGGGTCGGGACTGCAACCCCCTGCGGATCTGTGGGGTCTCCACGAATCCCAGGCTCGAGCGGCCGCTGGCGACCTCGTCGAAGACCTCCTCGCTGTTGCAGACGCGCACGCGCACCTCGAACCCCGTGTGCAGCCTGCGAGCCGTCGCCAACCAGGCAGGCAGCAGGTGTTCTGCGATCGTCAGGGAGGCGGCGACCTCAAGCTGGGTGCGCAGATCGCTGTTGATGGTGGCCGCTTCCGCCACGAGCTGCTCGACGGCGTCGATGACCTGCCTCGCCCGGGCGACGATGGGTTTGGCCTGCGTGGTGAGCCGCGCGCCCCTCGGATGCCTGATCAGCAGTGGAATGCCCAGCTTGGCCTCGATTACCGAGATTGCGCGGCTGGCATTGGGTTGCGCCATGCCCACTGCTCTAGCACCCGCGCCGATCCCGCCGTGGTCGGCGACGGCGACCAGCAGCTCGAGCGTCTCGAGGTCCGGCCATGCCCTATCCATATCAGGATCATATGCCCCGATGGGGAATTCCGGGCTACCGACAAGCAGGGGGATCCGGTTGGGTTGGGAAACGTGACCAGCACTGCCCTGAAACCCACGCCGTCGACCCGATCCTCCCTGCTCCCGGGGCTGTTCGTGACCGGCGTCGCGGTGGCCATTTCGATGGCGGTCGGTTCGATGGGCGTCAGCGCCTTGCTGGTTGCCATCGTTCTTGGGGTCGCCTGCGGCAACCTGTTGCGTCTTCCCGTAGCGCTCGACGTCGGGCTGGCTTTCGCCTCGAAGCGACTCCTGCGCGTGGGCATCGTGGTGCTGGGGCTGCAACTGACCGTAGGCGAGATCTGGGCACTGGGTCCACGGCTGATCGCGGTGGTGGTCGCGGTCGTCGTCATCGGCATCCTGACGACCCTGGGCCTCGGCCGGCTCCTGGGGGTCTCCCCCACCCAACGGCTCCTGATCGCCTGCGGGTTCTCGATCTGCGGCGCCGCCGCGGTGGCGGCCGTCGACGGGGTGATCGACGCCGAGGAAGACGAGGTGGTCACCGCCATCGGGCTGGTGGTCGCCTACGGCACCACCGCGATGCTGCTGCTTCCGCTGGCCGCGACGCTCATCGGGTTGCCGCCTGAGCTCACGGGGCTCTGGGCCGGGGCCTCGATCCATGAGGTCGCCCAGGTTGTGGCCGTCGGTGGCTCCCTCGGGACCGTTGCCCTCCATTGCGCGGTGGTTGTCAAGCTGGCGCGAGTGCTGCTGCTCGCACCGGTGATGGCGGCGGTCAGCATAGGCGCCAGACGCCGCCACGTGGCAACCGGGCGCCGTCCACCCGTGGTGCCGCTCTTCGTGGCGGGTTTCCTCGCGATGGTGGCGCTGCGCTCGACCGGGTGGGTGCCGGACGCGGTGGTCCCGGTCGCATCGACGGTGCAGACGGTGCTGCTGTCGGCGGCCATGTTCGCGCTCGGCACCGGTGCCCGATTGGCCACGTTCCGACGACTGGGCCCAGCGCCTCTGATCCTCGGCGCCGCCTCTACGCTGGTGGTCTCACTCGTGGCGCTGGGCGGCACCCTGCTCGCCACGTAGCTGAGCGCCCCTACCTCCCGAACAGCTTGGAGAAGATCCCTCCCGAGCTCGGCTCGCCCTGGTGGCCTCCGCACCACTGGCTCGCGGGGACGGTGCGCTTGACGTCGGCGATGTGCTGGCCGCAGCCGGCCCAGGTGGTCTTGCCGCACTTCTTGCAGGTAACTGCTCGACACATGGTGATTTCTCCTGTTGGTGTTGGTGTTGGTGGTGGGTTCAGGCGAGGGTGAGGAAGAGCTTCTCAAGCTCGGCGGTGGTCAGGTCGTTGTCGCGGGACTCGCCGTCGGGGTCGACGACGCAGTCCTTCATGGCGGTGGCGATGATGGCGAAGCCCGCCTTGTCGAGCGCCGATGACACGGCAGCCAACTGCGTGACGACGTCACGGCACTTGCCGCCGTTCTCGACGGAGTCGATCAGCGCGTTGAGCTGGCCGCGGGCCCGCTTCAGCCGGTTGATGATGCGACGCTGGGCGTCTTCGTCCGGGGTGGCCATGGTGGCTCCTTAAGGTCAGTCGGTGATCAGGTTGTCGGCGGCGCGGTCACCGAGGACGGCGCGCATGGTCAGCATTCCACCGGACAGGGACGCGGAGTCGAAGCCCGACTGGGTCAGCACCCGGTGTGCGATGGCGGAGCGGACCCCGGATTGGCACAGCACCCGGACCGGTCTTCCTGCGGCCGCGCCGCGCACTTCGTCGAGCCGTTCGCGCAGTTCGGTGTGTGGGACGTTGAACGCGCCGGGCAGGCGACCGGTGGCGAACTCGGCATGGCTGCGGACATCCAGCAGCAAAGCACCCCGCGTGGCCGACTCCAGTTCGGTGGCGTCCCAGATCTTCAGGGTGCCGTCGAGCACGTTGGAGGCGACCATTCCCGCCATGTTGACGGCGTCCTTTGCCGACCCGAAGGGCGGCGCGTAGGCGAGGTCGAGGTCGATCAGGTCGGGCGCGACCAGGCCCGCCCGGATGGCGGTGGCAAGGACGTCGATGCGTTTGTCTACGCCGTCGAGCCCGACGGCCTGGGCGCCGAGGATCAGCCCGTCATGGGCACGGATGTGCATGACCAGGTGGACCTGGCTGGCGCCTGGGAAGTAGCCGGCGTGTTGGTTGGGGTGCAGGTGCAGCGTCCGGTACGAGATGCCCGCGGCGTCAAGGGCCGCCCGGTTTGCTCCGGTGAGCGCCGCGGTGAGGTCGCCGACGCGGACGATCGCGGTGCCGACCGGGGCAGGGATCGGGCGGGCGGAGCCGCGCCTGATGATGTCGTCGGCCACCTGTCGGCCTGCCCGGTTCGCCGGACCCGCCAGCGGGACGGGCCGCCGGATGCCGGTGACGGCATCTGTCGAGACGACCGCGTCGCCGACCGCCCACACTCCTGGCACCGAGGTGCGACCGTGGCCGTCGACGACGATCGCGCCCCGTTCGCAGGCGATGCCTGCCGCCTCGAACGCCTCCGTGTCGGGGCGCACCCCAACCGACAAGACGATGCGGTCTGCGGGGATGCGGGTGCCATCCCCGAGGACGACGACATCCTCGCTGTCCCCGTGTTCGATCGCGGTGGCCGCAACGCCGTCGCGCACCGTGATGCCGAGGCGACGCAGTTCATCGGTGATCAGCTGGGCCATCTCCGACTCCAGCGGGGGAAGGACATGCGGGGCGAGCTCGACGACGGTGACCTCGAGCCCCCGCAACGCGAGGGCCTCCGCCGCCTCAAGCCCGATGAAGCCGGCACCGAGCACCACGGCGCGCGTGGCGCCGTCGTCGACGCTGCTCTTGAGCGCGACGGCGTCGTCGACGGTGCGCAGCGTGGAAACCCGTGGCGAGTCGAGCCCGTCGATCGGTGGGCGCACGGCCTTTGCGCCTGGCGACAGCACCAGCGCGTCGTAGGAGACTTGCTGTGAGCCGTCGGCCGTTCGGACCGTGACGCTGCGCTTTCCCGTGTCGACACCAATGACGTCGTGACCGGTGCGGACATCGAGGTTCAGGGCGGCCTTCAATGACGCCGGGGTCTGGACCAAGAGGCTTTCGGCCTCGACGATCTCGCCACCGACATGGTACGGAAGCCCGCAGTTTGCGAACGAGACGTGCTCGCCGCGTTCCATGACGATGATCTCGGCCGACTCGTCGAGCCTGCGGGCACGCGCCGCGCAGCTCATGCCTCCGGCGACTCCCCCGACGACGACGATCCTCACAGCGCCACCTCGGCTTCCTGAGCGGCGAGATCGGCGTGCACCTCTGACATGTCGAGTTCGCGCACCGCCTCGATCAGTTCCTCGAGGTCGGGCCCGCGCAGCGCTCCCGGCTGGGAGAAGACGATGATCCCCCCACGGAAGGCCATCAGCGTCGGGATCGACGAGATCTGAAAGGCGGCCGCGAGCTCTCGTTGCGCCTCGGTGTCGATCTTGCCGAAGACGATGTCCGGGTGTCTCGTGGATGACTTCTCGAAGATGGGGCCGAACGCCCTGCACGGTGGGCACCACTTGGCCCAGAAGTCGAGTAGGACGATGTCGTTGTTGGACACGGTCTCCTGGAGCGTGTCCTTTGTGATCTCGCAGGTTGCCATGATCCGAGTTTATACCCCCCGGGGTATCCAAGCAAATCGCGCCGATCACCGGACACCGAGTGTTGAATCGCCGTGGCGTCGGCACTGGCCCTACGATTCGGCTCATGGGCACCGAATCGACCACCCCCCCACCACGGCGATCGCGAATCGCCGCCGTGATCGACCGCCCGTTCGTGCTCGGCTTCCTGGCCGTGGCAGGCGGGCTCACCGCGATCGCCCTCGGCGGCGCCTTGGTGTCGCTGTCTGGCGTGCTCGTCTCGCTCGGAGTGGCGTTGTTCGTCGCGCTCGCGCTTGAACCGCTCGTCAGGTGGCTGGAGCGGCACCGGATGTCGCGCGGGCTGGCGATGGCGGTGGTGTTTGCCGCATTCGCCGTCGTGATGGCCGCCCTGGTCTCCATCGTGGTTCCGGTCGCCGTGACCCAGATCGTGGAGTTCGCAGGGGCCGTGCCTGGATATCTCACCTCGATGCAGGACGCCGACTGGTTCAAGAATCTCGTGTCAGCCACCGGGCAGGGCGACCTCTATTCCAGCGTGCTTGGCAACCTCCGGTCCTGGTTGGCCAACCCGAACAACATCTTCGCCCTCGGCGGGGGCGCGCTCGCCGTTGGGACAGGGGTGGTCAACGGAGTTTCGACCACCCTGATCGTCATCGTGCTGACTCTCTACTTCATCGCGGCCCTCGAGTCGATGAAGCGCGGTTTCGTCAGCCTCGCCCCCGCCCACTCCCGTGCGCGGCTCCGCCGGATCACCGACCAGATCGCCGACTCGGTCGGCGGCTACGTGTCCGGGATGGCGATCCTGGCCGCGTGCAATGCGGTGTTAACGTTCATCCTGCTGAGCATCCTGGGCGTGCCCTTCGCCCCACTGCTCGCCGTCCTTGCGCTGTTCGTGACGATGATCCCGATGATCGGCTCTGTGGTGTTCTGGATCATCGCCTCGCTCGTTTCGCTGCTCTCCATCGGCTGGGTGGGTTTCGTGTTCGTCGGCGTCTACTTCGCCTACATGCAGGTGGAGGCCTATGTCATGTGCCCCCGCGTGATGTCGAAGGCCGTGTCGGTGCCCGGCATCCTGGTGCTGATCGGCGCGATGGTGGGCGGCACCCTGCTTGGACTGTTGGGCGCGCTGGTCGCGGTGCCCGTGACCGCCTCGTTGCTGATGATCCTCAACGAGGTGTGGATCCCGAAACAGGACGCGAAGCTCGAGGCGCCGGTGGAGCAGTGAGGCGGTTCGTCCCGTTCGTCGCCGTTGTGCTTGGGCTCGGGGGCTGTGCCCCGGCTTCCTCCGCGGGGTCGCAAGCAGCACCCTCCGTCGTCGCGACCTCCGCCCCAGCCAGCCCGGCACCGTCCATCGTCCCGACGCAACCGACCGCCACCGCCTCGCCGACGCCGTCAGCGATCAGGACGGCGACCTTCCAGTCCGTGGTGGACGGCGACACGATCGAGACGAGCGCCGGCACCGTCCGGCTGATGGGCGTCGACACCCCCGAACTCGGAGAATGCGGCCACGACGACGCGTCCATCGCGATCGGACGCATCCTCTCGCCGGGCGACGAGGTGACCCTCGAGCTCACGGACGGGCAGAACGACCGCGACGACTACGGTCGCCTGATCCGCTACGTCACCACCGCCGACGGAGTCGACCTGGGCCTCCTGCAACTCGAGGCCGGCAACGCTCTGGCCAGGTACGACTCGACCGACGGTCGCCCGGCGCACCCTCGGGAGGCGGCCTACCACGCGGCACAGCTCGCGACGCCCGGCCCCGACCGCTCTGTCGTGACCCTGGACTGCCAGGCGCCCACCGACACCCCGACGGCCCCCGCAGACGCCGCGGCCCCCTCACAGGCCATCGCCCCGGAGACGTCGGACCCGTGGTGGATGAAGTACTCGTCATGCACGAAGCTGAAGAAGAACACCGTAGGCGACCCCACCGGACCGTTCTCGGTCGACGACCCCACCCAGGTCGAGATCTACAACTGGTTCGCCTACGGCACCGGGAACCGTGGAGACGGCGACGGCGACGGCCTGGCCTGCGAATAGGCCACCGTCATCGCCTGTGGAAGGGAATATCCGACGCCTTCGATCAGGTTGACAGTTGGAGAACCCCAACCCCGAGGTGACCAATGAACCCGACCCTCGTGCTCTGCGCACATGGCACCGACGATCCCGCTGGCCGGGCCGTGGTGCTCGAAATTGCTTCGAACCTGGCCGTGCGGCTGCCCGGCGTCCGCGTCGAGGTGGCCTACGTTGACGTCCAACGACCCGCCCTCGGTGAGGTCGTCGATGCGGTGGTCGCCGCGAGCGGCCAAGCCGTCGTGGTCCCCGTGCTTCTGACCCTCGGGTACCACACCGAAGTCGACGTGGCCGAGGCCGTCGCTGGGCATCGCGGTCGCGTGATCTCGACCGGACCGCTCGGCCCACATCCTCTGCTTGAGTCCGCGCTCGTTGACCGCCTCCGGGAGGCAGGGGTGGCCGATGGAACTCCGGTGGTGGTCGGACTGGCCGGGTCGTCCCGCGCTGAGGCCGCTGAAGTCGGCCGTGGGGTCGCCTCCAGGGTGCAGGACCTGTGGAACGGGCCGGTTTCTGTCGGCTTTCTCGCGGCGGCCGAGCCGAGCGTTACCCAGGCGGTTTCCGCCGCCCGCGGTGACGGTCCCGTTGCGGTGGCGTCATACCTGATCGGGCCCGGGTTCTTCCAGAACAGGTTGGCCCAGGCCGGAGGTGACATCGTCGCCGGGCCGCTCGGTGCCCATCCCGGGCTGGTTCAGGTGGCGGTACAGCGCTACCTGTTCGGGGCGGCCGCTCTCGGCGGCCGGTCAGGCAACCCGATTGACGACGCCGATCACCTGGGTACTGCCGGGCCGACAGTGGCGGCCTGACAACCTGCCCTTGGCTCCCGGCTGCGTCCATGGACGATACTGGGGTCATGCGGGCCAAAGGTCGTAACGACCCGTTCGACGACATGTTTCGCGAGTCGCTGGAGGCGACCGCCGCGGAGTTTCGCGCTGCGATGGCCCAGCGACTCATCCCTGCTCTCACGCGGGTGCGCGACCGCGGTACTCCCCTGCGCGGGGTCGAACGCTACAACTCCGACGGGGCGGCGCGTCTGCGCTTCGCCGACGGCTCCGCCTTCCTGGTGCGGCCGGAGGGCAAGGCTGGCCTGCTGCCAGCGGTGATCGCGATGCACCGCGGAGCCGCCGTCCTCATGACGGAGTTGCTGGTGGAGGGGGGCGCTATGCATGCGGTGCTGACCTGGGGTGGTCAGCACTGCGTCGGATGCGAGATTCTCGGCGGGGACCAGGCCGACTGAGCCGCCGCCCTCTACCAGCAGGCCAGCATCCTGCTGGCTTCAGCGGCGTGCATCCGCGGTGGTCAGCGCGACCTCCGCATCTGGTTCGTGCGTGATCCTGTTGCGCAGGTCGCGCCGGACGATCTCGATGCTCCACAGCCAGATGACGTGCCCGAACGCCTCTGAGAAGTGCTCCTGCCACGGCTGATCCCACGGCGCGGGCACGGTACCCATGAGCGGCATCAGCAGAACGTGGAAGAAGATCCACAGGAACAGCCCGAAGACGGCACCCTGCCAGAGCTTGATGATCGGGTACCGCTCCGCGACGAGGCAGTAGAGGACGCCGAAGAAGATGGCAAACCCGAAGTGGACGATGAACGACGAGATGGGAAGGTCCCACCCGTTGAAGTGGATGGTGGCCCGCGAGATGGATTCCGGCAGACCGATCTGCTCAAGGAGGGTCTGCGGCGGGTTGACCGCGTTACGTTCAGGCGTTCGAGGTGGGAAGGGGACCTCCCAGCCGAACTTCACGATCGCGGAGAAGGCGCCGGCGAGCAGGCCGACGAGGAGGGCGATGCCGTATCGTCGGCGGGTCGGGTCTGTGGCTTGCAGCAACTTGGACATGTCAGGTTGATCCCTTCGGCTGGCCCGGTGGACGGGCGGTCGTTGAGCGTGCCGCCATGGTGACACAGGCGGGAGCCGTTTCGCGGCAACGGCGCCGCAACTTTTTAGATGCGGGATGCCGAGGGCGGCCTAGCCAGCCGGCTATGGGCGGCGTCTGCCCCGGTAGAATTGACGCAACCGGAAGCGAGGTGGTCCCGTGGCAGACAGGCACCGTCCTCTCGCCCAGTCCGAGCCCTGCGCAGCGCTCCTTCTGATGCTGGCGGAACGACTCTGGAACCTGCGCGACCTCGAAGCCCCTGCCTTCAACGACTCTCCCGACGCGGTGCATCAGGCACGCGTGGAGGTGCGCCGGATACGCAGCCTCCTCAAGGCCTTCGGTCCTGTGCTCGACGACGAGGTCTCCGCTGCCCTGATCGTCGAGCTCAAGTGGGCCGGCGTAGTGCTCGGGGTACCGCGGGATGCGGAGGTCGCGATAGCGGATCTGGGTTCCCTCGTGCGTGGGTTGCCGTCCGGGGAGGTGGTCGGTCCGGTGCTGGAGCGGTTGGATTCGGCCCTGACCCATCGCCATGCCGAGGCGATGACCCGGCTCCGCCAGGCGATGCTCTCGCGTCGTTGGCCGGGGATCCAGATGGGCTTCACTGAATTGCTGAGGCTCCCAACCAACCGGTGTGAAGCAGGAACCGGCACTCTGAACCGGTTGGCGGCCGACATCGATGAGAAGGTTGCGCTGCGCTTGTCACGGGCGCTGGAACAACCAGGGGAATGGGAGCTGTGGCACGTGGTCCGCAAAGCTGCCAAGGAGGCCTACTACGTTCATGACGCCCTCGTGTCGTTCGGCATCCAGCCAGCGAAGGTCGAGCGAAGGTGGAGACGGGTGACCCGCGCGTTGGGAAGGGTGCAGGACACGGTCGTCCTGGCTGAGGTCCTGGCGGAGGTCGAGGCGCAGGCCGTGCTCGCCGGTGAGCCCACTGACACCTATCAGTTGCTCCATGAGCAACTGATGAAGCGACGCGACCGCGAACTCACCAAGGGTCGGACCCGGTTGCGGAAGGCCCTGCACGGCGGGCACTGATTATTCCGGGCGGCGGGTTGACGATATGGAGGCGGGGTGGGCCACGGCCCACCCCGCCTCCGCGGTCACCGTCAGTGGCTCACTTGCGGCCCTTGGTGATCTTGACTATCGTCCCGGGCTCATCCGAGCCGAATGGCCCCATGGTGCCGGCCCAGAGGGTGCTGCCGTTGACCTCGACGGACAAGGCTCCTGGCAGTTCGACGAACGTCGAGATCTTCCCGTCCCTCAACAGGGCGATCCGGCCGGCGAAGAACTCGGCCACGTAGATGTCCCCGTTGGAGGCAAGCGCCAGGTTGGTCGCGCCGAGGAACCCGGTGGCAACTCTGGTCGCCTTGCCGCTGTTGACGTTGACCTTGTACACCGAGCCGCGGGCTCCAAGCTCGGGGGTCTCCGGCCCGCCCGGAAGGGTGGATACGTAGACCGTTCCATTCTTCCCCACCTCGACGTCGGTCGGGACCGACTCGAAGGCGTAGGTGACGCCCACCAAGCAGTCGGGCAGCCCGAGAGCGGCGGCCTGGTCTGCGGTGATCTTGTGTGGTTGCGGAGGAAGGAGCGCGGCGACCTTGACCCGTCCGCGGGCATCGACCCGCCACAGGACGTTGGCCCCGGCGTCCGCGACGAGCCAGCCGTCGCCATATGCCACCACCGAGTAGGCGTGAGAATCGATCGCCCCCGTGTAGGAGGCGGGGACGCCTGCCGCTTCGAGGGCGTCAGATACGCATTGGCTCGGGTTCTTGACGCCGTAGGTGAACACCTTGTCCGGGTTGTGCTTGGTCTCGTAGGCCAGGGTGTCGGCGTAGATCTTCTTCCCGTGTCCCCAGATATTGAGTCCGCTCGCGGTGTTGTTGAAGGTTCCCATGTCCGTCTCGGTGGTCGCGAAGGCCATGAGTTTCCCGTTGCGGGACGTCGCGATACCCATGCCCCAGGCTGGTCGGCGGCAAGTGTCTTGATGACGCCGTCCGATCCGACGCTGCCGACCAGGTTCTGGAAGCCGTCCGCCACCAGGACGGCTTTCGAATTGACTTCCAGATTGAATGGGGCCGCGACCGCGGATGAGACGACCGTGATGGTGGGGTTGGTCGGCTTAGGGTCCTTGGGGTGTGCCATGGCTGGCGAGGCGACGAGCATGGAGACCGCGGCAAGGGCCGCTATCCCGTAACCGATTCTGCGCATTGTGCCTCCGATGAATCGAGGCGCACCCCCCCAAGCCACGAAAACGTCTCCCCCGGCCCTGTGCCGATGTGGAACTCGGTGCGTCGGTCTACTGGGGTCAGTCTCCGTCCCGTGTTGGGCAGAGGTCAATACCCTTGGAAAATCTCAGCATCAGCTCCGCTTTAGCGGCGGAGACGCGCCGCCTTCGGTCCCCGGTCGCGCTTCGGCTAGGCCCGGGTAGTACGGCCCGATGGGTCGCGGATCGGGGCCGTCAGGGTGACCAGCGGCATGCCTGAGAGTCAGGACAAAAGTCTCTCCCTGCTGGGCAGAAGGGAGAGCTAAGGTCACCCTTACCCGCACGGGAACTCGATCCTCCTCCTCCTCCCCCCCCCAAGGAGCACCCCATGGAAAGCGCCGAGCATGCCTGGATCGGAGACCAACTCTTCCTCCGATTCTCCCCCGACAACACCGACCAGGCACGTGGGCTCCCACTCGCGCTGCCGCTACCCTCGTTGACACGCGACTCGCGTCTCACCTACGGCCAACTGATTGCACTCGGGGGTGATTTCTACGGCGTGGTAGGCGGGCCGATCAGCACGGCAGCCAACCCTGAACGCGCCTTCCAATCCGCCTTCAACAGCCTCGGCTACGACTGGGGAGAAACCCTGCAGATCCTGACCATCATGGCAGAAGAGATCAAAGCCGTGGAGAGCGCGCTTGCTGACGGCCGCGCTCCTTCGTCTGCATATGGCGTCATCGGGGATTCGCTTTCGTTGCGCTGGAATGTGGTCACGGGCGGCGAGAATGCCGGCGACCTCCCCGTGGTGATGGGACGCTATCTCGAACTGGCGGCCGAGAATTGGGACCACTTCACCCAGTACGCCGTCACCGCGTACTGTGCCGGACATGGCGTGGCGATGGCTCATGCCGCAGCGACCGCGGGCTTGTCGCCAGCGGAATCAACCATCCGACTGCAAGAGGCATACGCCCTCAACGCATTCGCGGACCACTTCCTCACCGACCTGTTCTCGTCTGGGCATATGAGGGCGCCACGGAAGGAGATGTACGAACAGGTCGCCACACCGATCCCCGGCTTCAGCGGAACGCTCGGTAGCCTCCTGGTCCGTTGCATGCACGACGAGGACTGTCACAACGGCCTTAAGGTACACAACGAGGAGGGCGATTTCTGGGTCGCCTACGGCGACAAGCGACTCCTCGACGGGGTATCGGCAGACAATCGCGCCATGGTCGTCAGAGCCGCCCAGGCGTCGGTCAATGATGTCTGGAACGCCCACGTCGGTGGCGCGCACGCCAACACGGCACTGAGGTACATTCCCGACCTCAAGCGCGTGGCCGATGTCTCCACGAAGGAGAACGCCTCGCCCCTGTTCCGCGCCCCGAGCCCGGGCGACACGGCGCTGCGTCGAAACGACGTCACGGACCGCAACGACTATTCCTGGACCGATGACTGGTGGGGCTGGAGCACGTATGCGGCCATAAAGTCGGCGCCATCAAGCGCCTACACCCACGTCCGGTGCTACAGCACGATCGACGACAAGTTCCTCGGTTGGCTCGGCGTCGGCACCAACAACTACACGATCGTCGTCAGCGATGAGAAGGACGCCCACGGGTGCGACTGGTACGTGGACGGTGAGAATCTCTACCTGCGTAAGCAGACCAGCCCAGCCGCCCGCTACCTGGGAGAAGGCGTCTCCAGTTACGCTGACTGGGGACTGTGGGGCGGCAACTACAAGAGCCCGGTGATCTTCAACCCCGACGCGACCGTCTCCCTCAAGGACTCCCCCCGCCGGAAGCTGTACCTGTACAAGGACAACCTGCTGTGCTGGTCCAACGGTGAGGCCGGGCTGACGTTCGTCCGGCTCGACCTACCACTCGACGGCGGATCAGCCCTCTGATCGCGCAGTTGGAGCGATGCCGTCGGCGGGAGCCGGTCAGTCGACCGGCGCCGTCGCGGTGTGGCCGAACCGGTGGCCTCCGCGCCGGGAAGCTACCCGTGGCGGATATATCCACGCCATCGACAATCTGGGAGAATCTCCGCGAGCGGGCCGAGCCGGGCCCGGTAGAGCGCGGGAATCGGGTGGGCGATGGCGAAACCAAACGCAGCATCGGCGTGGAAGCTCATTCTGAGCGAGCCTGCCATCCATGGGGTGGTGCTCGTGGCCGGGTTGGTCGAGATCCTCGCCAGCATGACCCCGGCCTCGTGGGACCTGCTGATCAAGGTCCTGGCCACGCTGCTGGTGTTCTGGGCGGCGCACGTTTACGCAGGAACCGTCGCGCATCTGGACGACGAGTACGAAGGTGACACTCCGGCGCGCGTGCGGCTGGTCAGGGCCGTCCGGCTGTCTATCGGCCACTCCTGGGGGCTGCTGCTGGCCGGCATCATCCCCCTGCTGGTCCTGACGCTCGGCGCGCTGGGGGTGATCACGGACAGGAACGCGATCTGGGGAACGCTCTGGATGGCGGTGGCTGTGTTGGGCGTTCTGGGCTGGCTCAGCGTGGCATCCTGGACGAAGCAGACCTGGCCGCGGGTGCTCGGTGCGCTCACCACTTCACTGTTCGGCCTGGCGTTAGTTCTGCTCAAAGCTCTCGTGAAGTGACCCCAGCTGAGCGGTGCCAGGCGGCCAGGCGTGGGGACTTCTCAACACCGCCGTCGACACCGCTTGGCACGCGGGCCAGGCCGGTGACGAATCGGGCGGGCTCCAGGCAGATGCCCATCTCGTCGCGGTCGTCCTGACCGCTGAGCGCGGTGCCGTGCACCCCCGAGCCCACCTGAACCCGCAGGATCATGCCCGCCTCCGCGATCTCCCGCGCCTCCTCGGAGGCGTGAGGGTGGCGGAAGCCCGGGGCAGGGATCGGTCTCCAGGAATCTCGACGGCGGGGTTACATTCCCCAGAACCTACGGCATCGCGCTACTCGCCAACTGGGTGGAGCATGCCTGACGTCGGCAGCACCCACCCGCTTCGGCCCCGCACCGGCCAGCAGTCGCCCCTGCACATCGGCCCCGCGTCGTGGGTTGACCGGAGCCTCACCCTGCCGACCCTCGAGACGACCGGTGCCAGCCTCACGCGACTGGCCAACCACCGGCGTGGAGGTGGCCCAGCGCGATGACATTGACGCCATCGGGCCGGGTCGCGACGGTGGCCGCTGGCGTCGGCCGGGTGTGCCGTTGAGCACTATCCCGAGCTCGATCGCCCGAATCGCCTCTTTTCACGTTCAAACCCCAAACGAACCCGTAATAGTGCTCACGCCCCCACCCAACCCGCGTCGGCGGCGCTCCAACTGCTCGCCACCCTGGGTTCACCAGGCGTGCGACAACAACGCCGCGAGGAGGTCCTCGGCGTCGACTGCCAACCCCGCATGACTGAACCACGCGACCATGTTGGTGCAGTCACGGTGGAGGAAGTCGAAGGCGTTCGGGTTGGACGCCAGGTCCACCATCTGCGGCACGTCGATGATCACCAGGCGCGGCTCATCGTCGAGGCCGGAGACCAGCGTGTTGTACGGGCTGAGATCGCCGTGGACGAGCCCGAGGCGGGCCATGGCCTGCATCGCCTCGCGTAGCTGCTCGAACAGCAACTCGGCCTGCGGTTTCGACGGCCGGGCCTGGTGGAGGCGCGGGGCTGCGGCATCGCCGTCGGAGATGAACTCCATGAGGATCTCCGTGCCGTCGATCTGCACCGGATACGGCACGGGGACGCCGACGGTGTAGAGGGTGACGAGTGCGTTCCACTCGGCGCGCGCCCACAGGCCAGCCTCGACGGCGCGGCCGTAGGAGGACTTCCGGGCGACCGCGCGGGTGTCGCGGCTGTTGCGGATGCGGCGGCCCTCCGTATAGCCGGTATCGCGGTGGAAGAGGCGACGGTCGGTGGACCGGTAGCGCTTGGCGGCCATGACGGCGGAGCTCGCCGGGTCGTCGGGCACGGCGCGTTCGAGAAGGGAGACGTCGGCCTCCTTGCCCGACTTGAGGAGGCCGAGGTCGGTGTCGACGGCGGCCGCGGCGGTCACCAGCCAGTCAGGCCAGGGCTCGGGGCCGCGGCAGAGCCGCTCGATGGAGTCCCAGGTGGACCAGCTTTGGTTGTCGGCGAGGGTGTCGCGGTAGGAGGTGTCGGGGGCGTCGCTCCAACTGAACGACGAAAGAAGATTGGGCAAGGGTGTTTCTCCTGAGGAGGAGGCACCCGACGGCGAAGATCAGACGGCGGGAGCCTCAAGTGAAGTGGGGGCTGAGAAGGCGTGCACAGCAATGGGTGACATCTCACTCCTCCCTTCACGAGGCTCCGCGCGCGATTGGCGCCCGTTCAGGCTAACAAATTGGTGGAACGCGGTCCAGCGCGGATGTGCGAGCATTCTGCGAGGGGTGGATACTGCGCTCGTGGAGAGCCGGCGTTCCGCTGTGGGGTGAGCCAGTGTTCCGGGAACGATTGGGCCGCCGTGACGGTGTCTCTGGTGAGCCGCGGCGACGCTGAGGGGCCTTCGCGGTTTGTCAGGGGAGGGTGCTCAGGGTCTCGCGAAGGATTCGTGGCCGTCGGCGACGGTGGCGTGCGCGATGGCGGTGATCCTCTCGGCATCTGGCTTCGGGCCCAGGACTCCTGAC
>NZ_FQZG01000020.1 GCF_900141915.1 Tessaracoccus bendigoensis DSM 12906
TGCGGGGCGGCACCGTAGACGAGGCGGATGCGGCATTCATCGACGATGCCGAGGACTCGATTGCTCGATTCGAGGCGGGCCAGTGACCCAGCTGATCTCGCGCGGCGATGTGGTCTGGGCGAGCATGGATCCAACCATGGGCCGCGAACAGGCCAAGCACCGACCTTGGCTCGTGTTGTCCGAGCCCGTTCTACACCGCGCCCGCGGACTACTCATAGCAGTGCCACTGGCCCACACCGACCGCGCATGGTCCACCCACGTGAACCTCGATCCCACCGCGCCGACAGCGACCGTGGCGATGTGCGAGCAGGTGAAGTCCATGTCGATAGACCGGGTCACGCGCGTCGACCGCACTCCCTACCCCCAAGCAACGGTCGACCAAGTCCATCAGATTCTGGCACTTCTGACCGGCGGCCGGTAGGCCGGATTCCACAGCCCCAGCCCGGCAGCTGGCCGGGCGGCGATCAGCACGGTCGCGCCCTCCAACCCGATACCCGGAAGGAACCAGTTCCCTGCCACGGATCGAGCCGGCAGATGGCCGCCCACTTGAGGACATCGTTGACGAGATGAAAGGCTCACATTGAGCCGATTCCTGCTCGATACGTCTGTTGCCGCCCTACTGCTCTACGGCCATTCCCCTTCCGCCGCGAAGTGGTTCGACACCGAGACAAAGAAAGATGATTCGGCCATTTTGGCGTCTCGGCTCCTGCGAACCGAGCTGACCCGTGTGTTGCGGCGCGACGGCATTCCCGTGAGAGGCCGTGACGAGATCATCGACCACCTGTACCTGATCCCGCTTACCGAGGCCGTCCTTGCGGAGGCCGAAGCGATCGTCCCCCACATCAAGACCCTCGATGCGATCCACCTGGCGTCCCTGATCCACACCGGGCTCGACGCCATCGTCGTCACCCACGACGCCACCATGAAGCAAGTGGCCGAGCTGATCGGATACGAGACCTTCGACCCCATCGAGACCTGAACCGCAAGGCGCGCCTTCCGATGCCGTGGTCACCAGCCGACTCTGTTCAGACCTGCTCGGCGGGAATCCGGCTTCCCTCACCACCGCCACAGGTCCAGAACCACCCGACTCGGCAACCATCAACTTGGGGACGTGCTCGATAGGATGGGTCCATGTCCCGCACCGCCGAACTGCTTGCCAGGATCAAGGCCGATCCTGGGCTTGAAGAGTTCTGTGTGAGCCAAGGCATCGACTTGCTGGTGCTCTTCGGCTCAACCGTCACCGATCCTGCTACCGCCCGCGACGTGGATCTCGCATACCTGGCCGCCGGCGATGTCTCCCAACTCGACGTAATCAACGCCTTCGACGAACGCTACGGCGACGGCATCGACCTGATGGACTTGCGCCGGGCCAACCCGATCGCGCGCTGGGAAGCACTCGGCCCGGGCAAGATCCTCGCAGAACGGGTACCCGGCACGTTCGCGACACAGCAGATGGCGGCCTACGGCGAATGGAACGACACCCGCGAGTTCCGGGAACTAGCCCTGCAGGTGATGAGCCAATGACCGCGCGAGAACTCTCCCCCGACACCATCACCGCCAAGCTCAACCTGATCACCGACCTCCTAGACGTGCTCGACGGCATCGGCGACATGGGCCTCGAACGCATACAGGGCGACCCGGTACTGCGACTCGCCCTTGAACGCGCGCTGACCCAACTCGTCGAACTCGCCGCATCGGTCAACATCCACATTGCCGCCAGCAAGGGCTCACCCAAAGCAACGGCCACCTACCGCGAGTCCTTCCACGCGGCCGCCCTGGCTGGCTCCATCCCGGAGGAGTTGGCAATCCGACTGGCACCCAGCGCCGGGATGAGGAACCTACTCGTGCACGGCTACGCCGTCATCGACTGGCAACAGGTGGCGGACAGCATCCCCAAATTCCGCGCCGACTACCGCGAATACGTCCGGCAGATCGGGCGTTGGCTGATCAACGCGACCACCAACTGACCTCTGAGCCCTCCCCAACTCAGGGAGGCCAAGAGCACTCGTCCTTTCAAGACAGCAAGCAGCCCGCCTGCTGCGCACTGCTGGTAGCCGTGGAGCCGATCCAGCCCAGAGGCAGCGACTCGGTGGGAGTGACCACCAGTAGTGTCTCGCTGGACTGCCCGAACAGTCCCGGC
Organism: Tessaracoccus bendigoensis DSM 12906; assembly: GCF_900141915.1. Taxonomy (GTDB): domain Bacteria; phylum Actinomycetota; class Actinomycetes; order Propionibacteriales; family Propionibacteriaceae; genus Arachnia; species Arachnia bendigoensis. The sequence continues at coordinate 2,141 of NZ_FQZG01000020.1, forward strand.
TGGTCGACAGGTGCGTGCACAGATCTCTCTATGCGTCGACCCGAGCCGATATAGGCCCTGCCTCGACGTATGCAGAGATCTGTGCACGGCCCAAACCGTCAAGCGGACTCTGCCCCCGCGACCAGCTCCCCGACCAGGTGCGGCTTGCCCTCACGGTTGACCACCGCGAAACCCCAACCGTCGCCCCGCGGCTCGGAAACGAACCCGACCTTGCCTGGCAGCAGGATCGGCTTGGCGAACTGGACAGACACCCGGTAGGCCGACGGCAGCCGCCCCCCGAAGGCCGCCAACGCCCGCGCGTGGGTCCACATCCCGTGGATGATGGGGCGCGGGAACCCGAACAGCCTGGCCGTCACCGGCGAAAGGTGGATCGGGTTCGCGTCCCCCGAGACGGCCGCATAGCGTCGCCCCTGGTTGGCGGGCAGCCGCCACAGCTGTGACGGCTCGACCCCGGGAGCGACCAGCCGCTCCGCCTTCACCGGCTCCCCCGCCATCTTCACCCCGCTCGCCAGGTAGTTCGACGACCCCTCCCACACCAGCTCGTCGCCCACGTGGATCTCGCCGCGCATATCGAAGGCCGCCCCCTTGGCATGAGGCTGGAGGTTCTCCGCCCAGACCCGCAGCCGCAACACCTCACCCACCGAAACCGGGCGGTGCAGCGTCATCTGGTTGCTGACGTGCACGAGGCCCGCCAGTGAGAACGGGAAGTCGTCCTCAGCCATCAGCGCCGCCTGCAGCGGGAACGTCAGGACGTGCAGCCAAGTGGGCGCGACCTCGTCGCGCAGCGTGAACCCGCAGACGGCGTCGTAAGCGGCCAACCTGGCGAGGTCCTGGCGCTGATCCAGCAGCAGGTAGCTGCGCTCAGGCAGCGCCGAGACGGTGCCTCCGCGCTTGCGGATCGACCCGGTCAGCCCCTTGAGGAGCAACTTCGATGTGTCGGGCGGTGCAGACAACGAGCGGACGTCGCGACCCATCTCAGGCCCCGATCAGGTTCTGGCCGCAGACCCGCACGACCTGCCCGTCGACCCCACCGGAGGCCGGGCCGCACAGGTACGCGAGTGTCTCGGCGACGTCGACGGGGTTGCCGCCCTGGCTGAGCGAGTTGGTGCGCCGGAAGATCTCCCTCTGGACGAACGGGATCGCCGCGGTCATCTCGGTTTCTATGAACCCGGGGGCCACCGCATTGACGGTGATCGGCCGGTCTGCCAGATCTTCCTTCAGCGCCCAGACGTAGCCCATCACGCCAGCCTTCGAGGCCGCATAGTTGGTCTGCCCCTTGTTGCCCGCCACACCGGATGTCGATGCGATGCCGACGATGCGGGCCTCCTCCCCGAGCCCTCCGGGATGGTCGGCGCTGAGCAGGAAGTCGTTGATCCTCATCTCTGCGGCCAGGTTGACGTCGAGGACCGAGGCCCACGTCTTCTCGTCCAGGTTCGCCAGCATCCGGTCGCGGGTGATCCCGGCGTTGTGGACGATTGCCCAGATTCGCGCATCCTCACCGTGGCGGGAGGCCACGTGGCTGGCGATCCTGGCGCCTGCGTCGGCTGCGGTGATGTCGAGCTGCAGCGCCGAGCCGCCGAGCTCGTTGGCGACCTTGGCTAGCGCGTCCCCCGAGGCCGGGATGTCGACGGCGACCACGGTCGCCCCGTCACGGGCGAAGGTACGCCCGATTGCCGCCCCGATGCCGCGGGCGGCTCCTGTGACGACGACGATCCGGTCGGCAAACGGTTTGGCGCTCAACTCATGGGCGACCTTCGCGGGCCCGACCCGCCACGTCTGCCCATCGACGAACGCCGAGCGACCCTCGAGCAGGAACGACAGCGTCGACGCCAGGTCGGACGGCCCTGTCCCCTCCTTCAGGAACACGAGGTTCGACGTCGCCCCGCCCCTCAGCTCCTTTCCGATGGTGCGGTTGATGCCGTCGATGGCCTGCGCGACGGCCTTGGCCTCAAGCCCCTCGACGGCCGACGCATCGCTGGCCAGGATGACGATCCGGCCCGACGGCTCCAGCGAGCGCATCACCGGGCGAAGCAGGCAGCGGATCCCCTCCAACTCGGTGAGCTCACGCACCCCGGTGGCGTCGACGACGATCGCACCGGGCTTGGCCGGGTAGCGAGGCGGCACCGCACGGCCCTTCTCGTCCTTGACCCGGGCCTCGGGCACGTCCAACACCGGCTGGCCAGGGGTGACCCCGATCAGGGTGAGGGTCTCGCGACCGATGCGTCCCCCTTCGAGTTCGCCGAGCACGATCGGGCCGGTCGGCAACAGCCGGCCACGGCGCAGCTTGGGAGGGTCGGCCAGCCCGACCTTGCGAGCCACGAACTTGCCTGCGGGGGTGGCGTAGATCGTCTCCAGAATGTCCATGTCATGCCTCCAGGATCGCGACGAGGCCCTGGCCGCCGGCCGCACAGATGGAAATCAGGCCGCGGGACCCGGGGCCCTTCTCGGCCAGCAGCTTCGCGAGGGTCGCGACGATGCGGGCGCCGGTCGCGGCGAACGGATGCCCGGTCGCCAGTGACGAACCCGCCACGTTGAGCCTGGCACGGTCGACGGTGCCGACCCCGGCCTGTTCAAGCGACTTGAGGGTGGCGAGCACCGTCGAGGCGAAGGCCTCGTGGAACTCGTAGAAGTCGAAGTCGCCGAGGCTGAGGTTGTTGCGTTCCAGGAGCACCGGGAGCGCTGCAGCCGGGGCGAGCAGCAGGTCGTCTGAGCCGTTGACGTAGTCGGCGGCGGCGACCTGCGCGTCGACCACCTTCGCCAGCACCGGCCAGCCGCGACGCTTCGCCTCCTCCTCTTCCGCCAGCAGCACGACGGCCGCTCCGTCGGTGAGCGCTGTGGAGTTGCCCGCCGTCATCGAGGCGCCTTCGCCCTTGCCGAAGACCGGCCGCAGCCTGCCCAACGCCTCCATGGTGGTGTCGGGGCGCAGGATCGCATCCTTGGCGACCCTCAGGTACGGGGTGACTAGATCGTCGAAGAATCCGTCGTCCCACGCCTTGGCGAGGCTCTGATGCGATGCGAGCGACAGTGCATCCTGCTCCGCCCGGCTGATGCCCCACTTCTTCGTGGTCAGCGCCTGCGACTCCCCCATGCTGAGCCCCGTGCGCGGTTCGATCACCGCTGGCGGCACCGGCGTCAGGTCGCCTGGCCGGATCTTGGCGAGGGCGGCCAGCTTCTCGGGCAGGGAGCGCGCCCGGCTGAGCGCCAGCAGCGCCTTGCGGAGCGGTTCGGTGACGACGATCGGGGCGTCGGAGGCGGAGTCGACACCGCCAGCGATGCCCACCTGGGCCTGCCCCAGCCTGATCTTGTTCGAAACGTAGACGACGGCTTCGAGCCCGGTGCAGCAGGCCTGCTGCAGGTCGCAGGCCGGGCTCAGCGGCGAGAGCGCCGACCCGAGCACCGATTCGCGCGTCAGGTTGAAGTCGCGCGTGTGCTTGAGCACCGCGCCACCGACCACCTCGTCGACCCTCTGCCCGGACAACCCGAAGCGGGCGACAAGGCCGTCGAGGGCGGCAGTCATCAGGTCCTGGGCGGAGGCCGCGGCGTACTTGCCGCCGGCCTTGACGAATGGGGTGCGGTTTCCACCGACCACCACCGCGTTACGTGAACTCATCGTTGATCCTCTCAGACTTATCTGTGAACGAGAGTAGCAGGTACGAGAAGTTTCAGATACTCTCGGTTTCATGAAACTCTCTGACGACGTGGTCGACGGGCGTGCCGCGCGCTGGGAACAGCACAACGCCGAGCGGCGCAACACCCTCGTCGACGACGCGGTGCGCGCCATCCGCAAGCTCGGCCCGGGTGTCGGGATGGACGAGATCGCCGCCCAGGCGAAGACCTCGAAGACCGTGCTCTACCGGCACTTCGGCGACAAGGCGGGCCTGTACCGCGCGGTGGTCGCATCGGTCCACGACTACATCCTGCGCAAGCTCCCGCTCGACGACGCCGAGCGCCTCGGCCCCCGCGAACTGGTCGCGGAGCTTGCCGACGCCTATCTGGCGGTCGTCGAACGAGACCGGAACCTGTACCTGTTCGTGTCGTCGCGTCCCACCGGCGACACCCCCACGGAAGACCCGGTGCTCAGCATCACCACCCGGATCGGCAACGAGGTCGCCGAGGCCTTCCGCGCCTGGCTGCGCGGGGAGGGGCTCGACGAAGAGCCTGCGAACATCTGGGCCCACGGCGCCGTCGGGTTCATCTGGGCGGTCGCCGACCGCTGGATCGTCACCAACCTGAGGCGCCCCCGAGCCGAGGTCGTCGCATACATCGATCAGTTTTTCGCACCCGCATTCGAAGCCCAACACAGGAGTTGAGTCATGACCATCTCACCGACAGGTGAAGCCCTTCGCAAGGCCCTTGACGGGCCGTTCCACGACCTGAAACAGCGCTGGCGCGACGAGGTTCCTGCCGAAAGCATGATCCGCGACACCGCCCTGGGCATGGAAGAGGCGCGGGACTGGACCCTGGATCACCTGATCCCGCTGGCCCGCAGCGGCTTCGCCACCGCCGGGTTCCCGGCGGCGCAGGGTGGCACCGGAAACACGGCCGATTCGGTGGCCAACTTCGAGATGATGGCGATGGGCGACCTGTCGCTGACCATCAAGTCGGGCGTGCAGCACGGCCTGTTCGGCGGCGCGATCGTCAACCTCGGCACCGCCTGGCACCACGAGACATTCCTGCCCGGGGCGATGAGCGTCGAACTGCCCGGTTGCTTCGCCATGACGGAACTGGGGCACGGCTCGGACGTGCAGTCGATCGAGACCTCGATCACGTGGGACCCGGAGACCAGCGAGTTCGTCGTCCATTCGCCGAGCCCGTCGGCCACCAAGGCCTACATCGGAAACGCGGCCCGCGACGGCCGGATGGCGGCCGTGTTCGGCCAGCTCTGGGTAAACGGCGAACATCAGGGGATCCACGTTGCCCTGGTCCCGATCCGCGACGAAACCGGCCACCCGCTGCCAGGCGTCACGACCGGCGACCACGGCCACAAGGGCGGCCTGCTCGGGATCGACAATGGCACCCTCTCCTTCGAACACGTCCGGGTACCCCGGGAGATGCTGCTCGACCGGTTCGGCGGCGTCAACGAGGCAGGCGAGTACGAATCACCTATCAAGTCGAAGAACGCCCGCTTCTTCACCATGCTCGGGACGCTGGTACGCGGCCGGATCTGCGTCGGCGGCGGCGCCTCGTCGGCCACCAGGAAGGCGCTGACCATCTCGGTCAACTATGCGAACCGACGGCGCCAGTTCCGCCAGCCCGGCCTCGGCGAAGAGATCAGGCTGCTCGACTACCTCACCCACCAGCGTCGCCTGCTGCCGAACGTGGCCACGGCCTACGCCTTCGGGTTCGCCCAGAACCAACTCGCGCTGGAACTGCAGAGGGTGACGGACGCCGGGGGCGCGGATGCCCACGCCGCACGGGCGCTCGAGACCTTCGCCGCAGGCATGAAGGCGGCACAGACGCGCTGGGCGAACGACACGATCCAAGAGTGCCGCGAGGCGTGCGGCGGCGCGGGCTACATGTCCGACAACGCCATCACGCTCCTGCGCCAGGACGCCGACATCTTCGCGACGTTCGAGGGCGACAACACCGTGCTGCTGCAACTGGTGGCCAAGGCCCTGCTACTCAACTACAAGACCTCGTGGGGCGAGATGGACATGCGCGGCACTGCGCAGAAGACAGCGCGCCTGATCGGCGGCACCGTGCTGGAACGCACGACTGCACGCTCGCTGATCGACCGGCTGGTGGCCTCGGCCAACCGCAAGCCCGAGTCACAGAAGCTGCGAGCGCGCGGATGGCAGATCCAGATGTTCGAGTTCCGTGAGAGCCATGTCGTCGAGGGTTTGGCGCAGCGGATGAGGGCCGCGAGCAAGGCCGAGGACGGCTTCGAGGCGGTCAACCGCTGCCAGCCGCACATGCTTGAGGCCGCGCGCGCCCACATCGACCGCGTGGTACTCGAGGACTTCGTGGAGGCCATCGACGGCTGCGCGGACGACTACATCAAGGCGCTACTGGTCAAGGTGTGCGACCTCTACGCGCTGTCCACGATCGAGGCTAACCGCGCCTGGTACCTGGAGCACGAGGCGTTCGACCCGCGCCGCAGCAAGTCGATCACGGCCACCGTCGATGAGCTGTGCGGCGAGCTGAGGCCCCGGTCCAAGGAACTGGTCGAGGGCCTGGGCGTCCCCGAGGCCTGGATGCGCCACCCACGCACGGCGGTTCCGCCCCTGGCGGGAGCGGCTGGCTAGGGCGAGGCGTCCCGCTTCGGGGCGACGCGCCTCGCCGGCGACCTTCCACGCACTATGGAGATGTCGGCTGCCGCTAGCTGACGGCCGACTCGGCAGCAGCTGGGGCCTCGGCCGCCGAGTCGTCGGCTGCGGGGGCCTCGGTCGCCGACGCATCGGCCTGGTCGCTGCCGAGCACGGGATCTACCTCTTCGCTCGACTCGGTCTCCTGCTGGGCGGGCTCAGACTGCGTCGACGTGGACTCGTCAGACGACTCTGACTCTTCTGCCGAGGGCTGAGTCGTCGGCTCCTCCGTCGCATCGTCCGTCGCGTCCTCCGTCGGGGTCGTCTCCGTCGGGGCCGTCTCCGTCGAGGCGCTCGGTGATATCGACGGCGTCGCCGAGCCCTCGGGGTGGCTTCCGGTCACGCGTTCCTGGAGTTGACCTGTGCCATTGGACAACGCGGTTCCCGAGATCGCCTGCACGACGAAGATCGCCGCAAATGCGAGGAGGAAGGCGATCAGCGTGGTGGCCACAGCTACCCGGAAACGATGCTTGCGCCGCCCGGCGACATCGCCTTCCTCCCCAGGATCGGCGTCGAACGCACCTTCAGCCTCATCGGCGTCGGACACACCTGACGGTGTGGACGCATCGGTCGTCGCAGAGGCTCCGGTCGACGTATCGCCCTTACCCTCGGCCTTCTTGGCGGCCAACCCACGAAGCTTGTCCTCTCCCGATCGCAGCGGCGTTCTGAGGATCGGCAGTGTGATGCCTGAAATCATGCTGACCATGAAGGCGCTCGCCACGCTCCCGAACGCGCCGAGATACCCACCGGCGACTGCGGCAACCGATGCAACACAGGCACCCGCTAGGACATCCGAGCCTCGGACCCCCCAATCCCTCTTTTCGCGACGCTCCGCCGTTGCTCCGGGCGCACTCGACCCGTCGACTTGTTCAACACTGCCCATCATCACTCTCTCCGCTGGGCCCATGCGGGGGCATCTGCCCCGGCTCCCGGCACCACATGCAAATAGTCTCTCCCCTCCAGATTACGGGCACGTTCCAGCGCAGGGCCCCGGAGGGGAGCCAGTCCACCTGGCTGCTTGCCTTCGATGACCCTTGTGTGGTGTCGACGTGTGCCATAGATTGGGAGCGCTCACACAAGGCGATCACGAGAGGCACGCGAGCCTGGCGACCCGACGCACCGAACCGCCCTGGGCGGGGCAGGAGACGCCTGCGGGCTGTCGTCGGTCGGCGCAAGCGCATTCAGGAGGTCACGCAAGATGTCACAGCCCGATCCCACTCCCCCCCGCCGCGCGACCATCCAGGACGTGGCCGACCGGGCCGGCGTCTCTCGCGGCACGGTCAGCCGGGTCCTGAACCGGTCCCCCAGGGTGAGCCCCGACGCCCGCAAGGCGGTCGAGCAGGCGATCGCCGCGTGCGGCTATCGAGCCAACCCCCACGCCCGCTCACTGGCGTCCGGACGCAACGATGCCGTTGCCGTCCTCCTGACCCAACCCCAGCAGGAGCTGTTCGAGGACCCCACGTTCTCCCTGCTCCTTCAAGGCGTCTCAGACGCCATGACCGGTAGCGACACCGCACTGGTCCTGGTCCTCGCCGGCAACGACGAGGAGCGTCGACGCGCCGTCGGATTCCTGGATTCGCGGCACGTCGACGGCGTGGTCCACCTCAGCCCGCATGCCAACGACCCCATGCTCGGCGCCCTCCTGGAGGCCGACGTTCCGGTGGTCGTGTGCGGGAGCCCCGGGCCGAGGGTCTCATCCAAGTGGCTGCGCACGGTGACGATCGAGGACCGGCGCGGCGGCTACGACGCCACCGCGCACCTCCTGGAGCGTGGGGCGCGCCGGATCGCGATGATCGCCGGCCCGGAAGACGCCACCGGCAGCATCGACCGCATCGCCGGATACCGGGAGGCCCTCGGACGCGCATTCGACCCGGCCATCGTGGCTCATGGGGATTTCGGGCCGCGGTCGGGACGCATCGCGCTCGCTCAACTCCTGGAGCGCGACCCGTCCATCGACGCGGTCTTCTGCGCGTCAGACAGGATGGCCGCCGGAGCCTACGAGACGGCTCACGAACTCGGCCTCCGCATCCCTGAAGACCTCCGCGTCGTAGGCTTCGATGGTCACGCCATAGGGCTCGAGCTCAGCCCGCAGCTCACCACCGTCTTCCAGCCGATCAAGCAGTTGGGGCGCACCGCGATCCAGATGCTGGCCGAATGGACCAACGGCAGTGACCCCGGGCATCGCATATTCCCGACCGAGTTGCTGGTCCGAAGCAGCTCCTGACCGAGGCGTCGAACCGCCCGAGGCGAGGCCGCCTGTCAAAAGACATAAGACTCAGCTACACGCCACCGTTCAAGAACCTCACCAAGAAGGTCTTGCCTGGACTGACACGCACGTGTTAGTGTGTGAGTGCTCCCATGGAGAATCAGAATGCACCTCTCAAAGGAGATAGATGCTTGCAGTGTTGCCGCCTAGACACACGAGATTTCCGCGTGTGAACGATCCCATCAAAGACGTGTCTACGTCCCACCCCCTCACCAAGGCCTGACCTACCGGAGGAGACATGAAACAACCAGCATTCCTACTTCCGAGATTGGGACGACGCTCGTTCCTGCTCGGTTCCCTCGGCGTCACGGCCGCGGCCGCCGTCGGCTGCTCCGGTAGCGTCGACTACACGAAGGTGGTGACCGTCGGCTCGGATCAGTCAGACGACGCGCCGCGCAAGGCGTTCGCCGAAATGATGGCTGGCTTCACCGCCCACGAGACGAAAGTCAACACCGTCGACCACGAGACCTTCAAGGAGGGCATCACCAACTACCTTCAGGGTCGGCCGGACGACGTGTTCACTTGGTTTGCCGGGTACCGGGCGCGCTACTTCGCGGAGAAGGAGCTCGTCTCGGACATCTCCGATGTGTGGGCCAACGTCGAGGGCATGCCCGAATCCATGAAGAACGCCTCCAGCACGACCGACGGTCGCCAGATCTTCATGCCGATGACCTACTACCCATGGGCCGTCTTCTACCGCCCGAGCCTGTTCGCAGAGCGCGGCTACTCCGAGCCGAAGACGTTCGACGAATGGATGGCGCTCAACCAGCAGATGGCCTCCGACGGGCTGATCCCGATGGCATTCGCGGCCAAGGACGGCTGGGAGCCGATGGGCACGTTCGACATGCTGAACCTGCGAATCAACGGCTACGACTACCACATCTCACTCCTCGCCGGGAACGAAGCCTGGGACGGCGACCAGGTGAAGAAGGTGTTCGAGGTTTGGGCCCAGATGCTGCCCTACGCCCAGGAAGCCGCGCTCGGCCGCACGTGGCAGGAAGCGGCTCAGAGCCTGCTGCAGAAGCAGTCCGGGACATTCCTGCTCGGCATGTTCCTCCAGCAGCAGTTCGCCGCCTCTGAAGAGGCCAAGGACGACCTGGACTTCTTCATCTTCCCCGAGATCGATCCCGCCATCGGAGCCGATGTGGTGGAAGCTCCGATCGACGGTTTCATGATGGCCGCCGATCCGCGCAATCTGCAAGGATCCCGCGACCTGATGCTCTACCTCAGCACCCCGGAGGCGGCCGACATCATCGTCGCGGCCGACCCGTCCCGGATCGCGGCGAGCTCACTTGCCGATCAGTCGAACTACAGCGCCCTCCAGAAGAAGGCGGTCAAGGTGATCGAGGAAGCGAAGAACATCTCGCAGTTCCTCGACCGCGACTCGCGACCCGACTTCGCCTCGACCGTCATCGGGCCAGCGCTGCAAGCCTTCATCCGGGACCCCGGCAACATCGATTCGATTCTCGACACCGTCGAGAAGCAGAAGCACTTCCTCTTCACGAGCTGAAAGGAGTTGATCATGACTTCACAAACCACAACTGCTTCAAGGCAGCAGACCTCCGCCATGGACAAGGCGACACCGGTGCTGATGGGGCTCATCCCCACCCTCGTAGTGGTCGGGCTGATCTGGATCCCGGCCCTGTTCACCGTCATACTCTCGTTCACTTCGTGGGATGGCGTTGGCGCCCTCTCCGGGATCGAGTTCATCGGTGGACGCAACTACGTCGAGGCCACGACCGTCTACCCGACGTTCTGGCCGGCCATCGGGCACAACGTGCTGTGGCTCGTCGGGCTATTCGTCGTCTTCACCCCGCTCGGCATGTTCCTGGCGGTCCTTCTGGACAAAGAGATCCGGGGCAGCAGGTTCTACCAGACCTCGTTCTACCTTCCGGTCGTCTTGTCCGCGGCTCTTATCGGGTTCATCTGGCAGCTGATGTACAGCCGCGACCAAGGGTTGCTGAACATGCTTTTCGGCACGCAGATCGACTGGTACGGCGACCCGAACATCAACATCTGGGCCGCGATCGTCGCCACCGGTTGGCGCCACACCGGCTACGTCATGCTGCTTTACCTAGCCGGCCTGAAGGGCATCGATCCCGCCCTGCGCGAGGCTGCGCAGATGGACGGCGCAAACCAATTCAAGACATACGTGCGGATCATCTTCCCGGTCATGCGCCCCATCAACATCATCGTCATGACCATCACCTTCATTGAGGGCCTGCGCGCATTCGACCTGCCCTGGGTGATCAACCGCGGACGAAACGGCCTCGAGTTGATCTCGACTCTCGTCACGTCAAACGTCGCGGGTGAGGCCAGCAGGATCGGCTTCGGATCAGCCTTGGCGACGCTGATGCTGATCCTCAGTTCCATTTTCATCATCTTCCAGCTCCGCGTCGTCATGAAGGGAGAAGACCGGTGAGCACCACCACACCCGACTTCGCAGAACTCGGCAAACTCAAGAAGAGACCGCTCACCCCCGGCCGGGTCGTGCTTCAGGTCTTCCTCCTCGGCATGGCACTCATCTGGCTGTTTCCGATGCTCTGGGCGCTGTTCAACTCGTTCCGCGACTACGGCTTCACCTTGGAGCACGGCTACATCAGCTTCGGAGGATTCACCTTCGACAACTACCTCAACGCATGGGAGCGAGGCGGATTCACGACGAGCTTCCTGAACTCCGCATTCATCACGATCCTCGCGGTCGGCCTAACGCTTCTTCTGAGTTCGAGCGCCGCATTCGTGCTCGCCCGGTTCAGCTTCAAGTTCAACTTCGCGATGTTGGCGATCTTCGTCTCTGCCAACCTCCTACCCCCACAGGCGCTGCTGGTGCCGATCTACCGCATCTTCCGCGCGATCCCTCTGCCCTACTGGATGTCCGACTCCGGTTCGCTGCTCAACTCTCAGTTGGGCGTGGTCATCATCAACATGGCCTTCCAGACGGGGTTCTGCACGTTCGTCCTCAGCAACTACATGAAGACGTTGCCCAAGGCGATCTACGAATCGGCCAGCCTCGACGGCGCGTCGGTCTGGTACCAGTTCTGGGGCATCACGCTGCCGCTGTGCCGCCCTCCGCTGGCCGCCCTTGCGACGTTGCAGGTCGCCTGGATCTACAACGAGTTCTTCTGGGCGACGGTTCTACTCCAATCTGGCGACAAGTTCCCGGTGACGTCGTCGCTGAACAACCTGAAAGGCACGTTCTTCACCGACTACAACCTGCTTTCAGCGGGCTCGATCATTGCGGCGCTGCCGGTGCTGATCGTGTTCTTCGTGCTGCAGAAGCAGTTCGTCGCCGGTCTCACGCTCGGGTCGGTCAAGGACTGACAACTGCTGTTGAACCGCAGGAAGGGCGGGTGAGGGCTTGGGGCCCCACCCGCCCTTCCTCGTCGGCCTACGCAGCACCCGTGGTCAGTGCGGCACGCCGATGTCGGTGCGGTGGAAGCCCCCGGGGAAGTCGATCCCGGCCAGCAGCCGGTAGGCGGCGGCCCGGGCAGCGTCGACATCGGAGCCCCGTCCGACGATGCCGAGCACTCGCCCGCCGGACGAGACGAGCCGGTCACCGTCGAGGCGGGTGCCCGCCTGAAGGACGTAGGCGTCTTCCCCGTCCGGGGGAAGCGTGATGGGGGTTCCGGTGGTCGGCGTCCCGGGGTAGCCCTCGGCTGCCGCCACCACCACGACCGCGGCCCCGTCGCGCCACCTCAACGGCTGGACGGCATCGAGGCCACCGACCGCTGCGGCGTGCAGCAGCCCTGCCAGGGGCGTTTCGAGCAGCGCCAGGACGGCCTGGGTCTCCGGGTCACCGAAGCGCACGTTGAACTCGACGACCCTCAGCCCCTTCGAGGTGAGCGCGAGCCCGGCGTAGAGCAGCCCGATGAATGGGGTGCCGCGGCGGCGCATCTCTGCGAGGGTCGGTTCGATGACCTCGGCCATGATCTGGTCGCTCAGGCCGGGGTCGGCCCAGGCGAGGGGCGAGTAGGCACCCATGCCACCCGTGTTCGGGCCCTCGTCGGCGTCGCCGACCCGCTTGTAGTCCTGCGCGGGCAGCAGCGCGACGCCGCGGTCACCATCGCAGATGGCGAACAGCGAGACCTCGGGCCCGTCCAGGTAGTCCTCGATGACGACGCGGCCGCAGGACAGGGCATGTGCGACGGCCGCGGCCCGGTCGTCGGTGACCACGACGCCCTTGCCCGCCGCCAGCCCGTCATTCTTGACCACGTAGGGGGCACCGAACTCGTCCAGTGCGGCCTCGACCTGTTCGAGATTCTCACAGACGCGGGCGGCCGCCGTCGGGACCCCTGCGGCGAGCATCACGTCCTTGGCGAAGGCCTTCGAGCCCTCCAGCTCGGCTGCGTCGGCATCCGGCCCGAAGGTGGCGAAACCCGCCTCACGCAGCGCGTCGGCGACGCCCGCGACCAGCGGCGCCTCGGGGCCCACCACCACCAGGTCGGCCTGCAACTCCCCCGCCAGGGCAACCATCGCGGCAGGTGAGGACGGGTCTGCGGAGTGCAGAGTCGCGATCGCGGCGAGGCCGGGGTTGCCCGGCGCTGCGTGGAGTTCGGTGACGGCGGGGTCGACGGCGAGGCTTCGGCCGATGGCGTGCTCACGGCCGCCGCTTCCAAGCAGGAGGATCTTCACGCGCGCCAGCCTACTGGCCGCGCCCGCTACCGCCCAGCCGCAGGTGCACCCTCGCGTGCCCGCGCTCGGCCGCCTACGCCGCCGGGCAGCCGGAACAGCCAGGCGACGTTGGGTGACAGCCGATCGTAGACGAAGCAACTGAGCCACGTCAGGGCGACGACAAGCAATGGGACCAACCAGAGGCTGACCAGGCTGCCCTGCTTTCCGAAGCCGGGTGTCAGCCAGATCAGCAACGCGAGAGCCATCGGGTGGACGAGGTAGATGGGCAGGGTGCGGGCGGCGAGATATGACCCCAGCCGCAGGGTCGGGCCCCACTGCGCAAGGAGCCGCGAGACGATCAGCATGGCGCTGATCCCGATCACCGACAACAAGGCGATGAGCACCTGGTAGATCGGGGAGCGTTGCGGGCCGTACTGAACAACGGCCACGGCGATGTAGGCGGCGGCCAGCGGGGGCAGCAGCCACCACGGCGCCCTGGCCCACCACGCGACCAGGGGCCGGGCGAAGGCGCCCAGCGCGTACCAGACGAAGAAGGTGAGGAAACGGCGGACGGTGAGGTCGGCGTCGCCCTCCATCCCGTCGCCGATCCCCACCTGCCACCAGAAGAGATAACCGACGCCGGCCACCGCGATCATCCACGCCCCGAGCCTTCGGCCGAGCTTGGCCACTACGAAGAACAGCAGCAGCAGAGGCAGGTACCAGTAGGCCCCGTTGAGGGTCACCGTCCAGCTCAGCGCCCGCAAGGCGGTTTCCTCGACGTTGCCAGGGGTGAACGCATTGGCGTACGGATAGGCGTAAAGCAGGGTCCACAGCACAAAGACCCAGGCGTAGTTCAGGATGCGGGGCCGCACGACCGCACGCCACGGCCTGGCGAGGGCCCCGGTCGACAAGAGCCCGGAGACGAGGAACAGCAGCGGCATCCGGACGGGCAGCAGCCAGGTGCTGGCCGCCGAATACACCCCCTCCACCCGGTTGATCCCGGGGGTCAGGATCGTCATGCCTGTGACCGCGACGTGGTACACGACGACCAGGACGATGGCGATGGCCTTGGCCATGTCCACCCAGTGAAGCCGGTCGCCCGCACCAGGACCGGTCCGTCCGGGGGCGTCGAGCATCCGGGAACCGGGTTCGTCCACGCTCAACTCCCGGGCTCCTCTTCGGCTTCGCGGTCGGCGCGTTCGGCCGCCTCCTGTGCCTTCTGGACGAGGATCCGGAAGCCGATGATGACCACCAGGAACAGGGCCCCGACCGGAACCACCCACCACCAGCCCCAGTTGAAGTCCTCCTGCCAGATCGCAACGATCACGGTCGCGACCATGAACAGCGTGAGCAGAGTCACAAGGGCTGCTACCAACCGCCGGACAGTCATCCGCGGCTCAGATGAGGTCGTGGACCGCGACCGACTGCTCCCGACCCGGCCCGACCCCGATGCCGCTGATCCGGCAGCCGATCAGGTCCTCAAGCCGATGCACGTATGCCTGGCAGTTCGGCGGCAGTTCGTCGAAGCTGCGTGCCGCCGAGATGTCCTCCGTCCAGCCGTCGAGTTGCTCGTAGATCGGCACGGCGTGGTGGAAGTCGGACTGGGTCATCGGCATCACGTCGTGGCGGACGCCGTCGACGTCGTAGGCGACGCAGACGGGAATCTTCTCCCAGCCGCTCAGGATGTCGAGTTTGGTCAGGAAGATGTCGGTGAAGCCATTGATCTTGACGGCCTGCTCGACCAGCACCGCGTCGAACCAGCCGCAGCGGCGGGGGCGTCCGGTGGTCGCACCGAACTCCCCACCCTTCTCGCGCAACAGTTCACCGTCGGCGTCGAACAGTTCGGTCGGGAACGGGCCCTCACCGACGCGCGTCGTGTAAGCCTTGGCGATGCCGATGCTCCGGTCGATCCGCGTCGGCCCGACGCCACCGCCGGTCGTGGCGCCCGCCGCCGTCGGGTTCGACGAGGTGACGTAGGGGTAGGTTCCCTGGTCGACATCCAGGTGGTGCGCCTGAGCACCCTCGAAAAGGACAACCTTGCCCTCGTCAAGCGCGTCGTTGACGTAGCGGCCCGAGTCGACGATGTAAGGCCGGATGGCATCAGCGTGCCCCAGCAACGACTGCACGACCCTCTCGGCCTCAATGGGGCGCCGGTTGTAGATCTTGACGAGCAGTTCGTTCTTCTGCGCGAGCGACCCCTCGACCTTCTGCCGCAGGATCGACTCGTCCAGGATGTCCTGAATCCGGATGCCGATGCGGTTGACCTTGTCGGAGTAGGCGGGGCCGACGCCCCGACCCGTCGTGCCGATCCGGCGCTTGCCGAGGAAGCGTTCGGTCACCTTGTCGAGCACCCTGTGGTATTCGGTGATGATGTGCGCGTTCGCGGAGATGAGGGGGTGCGGGACCTCCACCCCTCGCGATGACAAAACCTCAAGTTCCTCGGCGAGCACATCGAGGTCGACGACCACACCGTTGCCGATCACCGTCACGGTGTCGGGGTTGAGGATTCCCGAAGGCAGCAGGTGAAGAACGAACTTCTCGCCACCGACGACCAGGGTGTGTCCGGCGTTGTTGCCACCGGAGTAGCGCACACAGACGTCCACCCGGTCGCCCAGTTGGTCGGTCGCCTTTCCCTTGCCTTCGTCGCCCCATTGGGCTCCAACCACAACAACACTCGGCATGGAGGTCACATCCTTGGCTTACCTACATAGAAAGAAGCCCCACAAGATCGATTGGGGGCCTTGCGACCGCAGTCTACCGGAGAGCTCGCCCACCGTCCGGGGCAGGCCCGAATTCTGTGTGCCGGCGACGTCTGGGCTGCAAGTTCGCCCAGCGGGTAGGGCGGTCGCGGCACGACTGTGCCAATCCCCGGACCGGGCAGGTATTGCGGTGCGAGAATGGACATGCGCGCCCATGGTCGGCGCCGCAGATGCAAGGACGCAGGAGGCTCCCATGAAGAAGCTCATCAACGACCCCGAAAACGTGATCGCCGACGCGCTCAAGGGCATCGCGGCCTCAGACAAGGACGTCCGCGTCGACTTCGACAACCGTGTCATCTACCGCGCCGCCCCGAAGGCGGACGGCAAGGTAGCGATCATCTCGGGCGGCGGCTCCGGCCACGAACCGCTGCACGGCGGGTTCGTCGGTGTCGGGATGCTCGACGCCGCCTGCGCGGGTGCGGTGTTCACCTCCCCCACCCCCGATCAGATGCTGGCCGCCACCACCACCGTCGACACCGGTGCTGGCGTGCTTCACATCGTCAAGAATTACACCGGCGACGTGATGAACTTCGAGATGGCGGCCGAACTGGCCGCTGATGCCGGTATCGAGGTCTCTACGGTGGTCGTCGCCGACGACGTTGCGGTGCAGGACTCGCTGTATACCGCAGGGCGTCGCGGCGTCGGCGCGACCGTCCTACTCGAGAAGATCGTCGGCGCGGCCGCCGAGGAAGGTTCCGATCTCGCGGCGGTCACCGCGGTAGCGCAGCAGGTCGCCGACAACTCGCGGTCCATGGGTATGGCGCTCACCTCGTGCACCGTGCCGTCGGCAGGGAAACCGACGTTCGACCTCCCCGAGGACGAAATGGAGATCGGCATCGGCATCCATGGCGAGCCTGGTCGCCACCGCGAACCCATTGCGGACGCCCACTCGATCGCCGAGCAGCTCGTCGCGCCGATCCTGGCCGACCTCGACTTCACAGGCGCTCCGGTGATCGCGATGCTGAATGGCATGGGCGGCACCCCGCTGATCGAGCTCTACCTGATGTACGGCGAGGTGATCGAACTGCTCGAGGCCGCAGGTGTGACGGTCGAGCGCAACCTGGTCGGCAACTACATCACGAGCCTCGACATGGCAGGCTGCTCACTCACCCTGCTCCGCGCTGACGATGACCTGTTACGGCTTTGGGACGCGCCGGTACGCACCGCAGGGCTACGGTGGGGACTGTGACCTCAACAGACCTCACCATTGACCAACTGGCCGACTGGTTGCGCCGCTTCGCAGGGATCGTCGAGCAGAACAAGTCGTACCTGACCGACCTCGATTCCGCCATCGGAGACGCCGACCACGGCGCCAACATGGCGCGCGGCACCGCGGCCGTAGTGAGCCACCTCGACGAGGCCAACACCGTCGACGCGCTCCTGAAGAAGGCCGGAATGACGCTGGTAAGCACCGTCGGCGGCACCAGTGGACCCCTCTACGGCACCCTGCTGATGAAGATGGGGATGGCCACGGGCAACGTCACGCAGCTCAGCACCGCTGAGTTCGCCAGGGCATTCCGGGCCGGTCTCGACGGGCTCATCGCCCGCGGAAAGACCGAACTGGGCGACAAGACGATGGTCGACGCGCTCGCACCGGCGCTCGACGCGCTCGACGCGAGCGTCGCCGACGGCGCGCAGTGGCCCGATGCGGCCGCGGCGGCGGCCGCGGCTGCCGCCGCCGGGCGTGACGCGACCACGCCGCTGATCGCCCGAAAGGGTCGTGCGAGCTACCTGGGCGAGCGGTCGATCGGCCACATGGACCCTGGGGCGGCCTCCTCGACCTACCTGTTCGACGCGCTGGTCGAAGTACTCGGCTGATGACGGTCGGCATCGTCGTGGTCTCGCACAGCCTCGCGCTTGCGGAGTCCGCGGTCGAGTTGGCGCTGCAGATGGTGCACGGCGACCCGCCACCGATCCGGGTGGCGGCGGGCACGATGGATGGGGGCCTCGGCACCGACGCGGCCGCGGTGATGGCCGCCATCGGCGAAGTTGACGGTGGCGACGGCGTCGTGGTGTTCGTCGACATCGGGTCGGCGCTGATGAGCGCCGAACTGGGCATCGAGTTGTACGGCCATCCGGAATCCGACATCCGCATCCTGGCGGCGCCGTTCGTCGAGGGCCTGGTCGCAGGAGTGGTCCAGGCGGTCGGCGGCGCGGGCATCGACGACGTGGCGCGTGAATCTGAATCCGCCTTGAAGCCGAAGCACGCACATCTGGGGGTGGAGCCCGCCCCCACCGGACCGGACCCGACATCCGGCCCGACTGCTGAGGCCATCACGGAGGCGGTCCTGGTCAACGAAACCGGGCTGCATGCCAGGCCCGCCGCGCTCCTGGTTGCAGAGGCGCGAAGGTTCGACGCCGACATCCTGGTCAGCAACGGCCTGATCGGCCCGGTGTCGGCATCCAGCAGCATCGGGCTCGCGACGCTGAACGCCCGAAAAGGCGACACGCTGCGACTGGTGGCGACCGGACCACAGGCGGGGGCGGCCGTCGAGTCGTTGGCCGGTTTCATCACCGCCGGTTTCGGGGAATAGCGCCCCAACCCGGGCCGACAGACCACGAGTAGGCTGTCATCCATGAGCGAGACGCACCCCAACCTCATGGCATCCGACGTCGTGGTCCGGCTGCCGGAAGACCCAGCCCTGGCCGACATCGCCGAGCGCGGTGGCGATCAATTCCTCGAAATCGTGGCGTCCCACCCCACGTCCTCGCTGGTCTGGGCGCTGCTGGCCGAGACCTGCCTGGCCGAGGAAGACCTCGGCAGTTCCGTTGCCGCCTACGCCTATGCGCGCACCGGCTACCACCGCGGCCTCGACACTCTGCGCCGCAACGGCTGGAAGGGGTCTGGCCAGATCCCCTGGGAGCATGCTCCGAACCGCGGCTTCCTCCGCGCGTTGTGGGCGCTGAGCGTCGCTGCGGGCAGGATCGGTGAAGCCGAGGAACAGGAGCGGTGCGCCCAGTTCCTGCGCGACTCCTCCGAGGAGGCGTTCGAGGTGCTGTCGGACTGAAGGCGCCACGGGGTCGACCTCCCGGAAGACTCGATCAGGCACCGGCGGGACGCCTAGCTCCAGCCTTCGCCGGGCTCCGGGAGGGTGGCGTTAGCGCAGAAGGCCCCCACCGTCTTACACTTTCCGACGGCCCCTTTTCTTCTACCCTGTGGGGAGCGCCACCTATGCCCATCCGCCAAGACCTCCGAAACGTCGCAATCGTCGCACACGTCGACCACGGCAAAACCACCCTCGTCGATGCCATGCTGTGGCAGTCCGGGGCCTTCCGCGAGGGAGCCGATGTCAACAACCGGGTCATGGACTCGATGGACCTCGAGCGCGAGAAGGGCATCACCATCCTCGCGAAGAACACCGCCGTCAGGCACACCCGCCCGGACGGCTCGGATGCCACCATCAACATCATCGACACCCCCGGACACGCCGACTTCGGCGGCGAGGTCGAACGCGGCCTCGAAATGGTCGACGGCGTCGTCCTGCTTGTCGACGCCTCCGAGGGCCCGCTGCCGCAGACCCGGTTCGTGCTGCGCAAGGCGCTGGCGAAGAAACTGCCGATCATCGTCGTCGTCAACAAGGTCGACCGGGCCGACGCGCGGATCTCCGCCGTCGTGGAGGAGACCTACGACCTGTTCATGGACCTGATCGACGACGACGCCACCGACGTCCTCGACTTCCCGATCGTCTACGCCTCAGCGAAGGCCGGTCGGGCGTCTATGACGCAACCTGCCGACGCCACCATGCCGGACAGCCCCAACCTGGAGCCGCTGTTCACCGCGCTGTTCGAGCACATCCCTGCGCCCAGCTATGAGGAGGGGGCGGTGTTGCAGGCTCATGTGACGAACCTCGACGCCTCTCCCTACCTTGGACGCCTCGCCCTGTGCCGCGTCATCCAGGGCGAGCTCAAGCGCGGCCAGCAGGTCGCCTGGTGCCGCACCGACGGCACAGTGCAGAACGTCAAGTTGACCGAGTTGCTGCGGACCGAGGCCTTGGAGCGGGTGCCTGCCGACAGCGCCGGTCCCGGCGACATCGTCGCGATCGCGGGCATCCCCGAGATCATGATCGGCGAGACGCTCTCGGACCCGGACAACCCCAAGCCGCTGCCGCTGATCCACGTCGACCAGCCGTCGATCTCCATGACGATCGGCATCAACACCTCGCCTTTGGCTGGTAGGTCCGGCAAGAACCTGACAGCGCGCCTCGTCAAGGCCCGCCTCGACCAGGAACTGGTCGGCAACGTGTCGATCAAGGTCCACCAGACCGAGCGACCCGACACCTGGGAGGTGCAGGGCCGAGGCGAGTTGCAGCTCGCCATCCTCGTCGAGATGATGCGCCGCGAAAGCTTCGAGCTGACGGTGGGCAAGCCCCAGGTGGTGACGCAGGTCATCGACGGCAAGCTGCACGAGCCCGTCGAGCGCCTGACCGTCGACATCCCCGAGGAGTTCGTCGGCGTCGTCACCCAGCTGATGGGGCTGCGGCGCGGCCAGATGGAGCAGATGGTCAACCACGGCACCGGCTGGGTCCGCCTCGAGTTCCTGGTGCCCGCGCGGGGCCTCATCGGCTTCCGGACCGAGTTCCTCACCGAGACCCGCGGCACCGGCATCATGAACCACGTCGCGGAGGGCTTCGCCCCCTGGGCCGGGGACTTCCGCACCCGGCCGACGGGTTCGCTGGTGGCCGACCGCACCGGAACCGTCACCAGCTACGCGCTGTTCAACCTGCAGGAGCGCGGCACGATGTTCGTCTCCCCCGGCGCCGAGGTCTACGAGGGCATGATCGTCGGCGAGAACCCGCGCGCCGAGGACATGGACGTCAACCCGACCAAGGAGAAGAAGCTCACCAACGTGCGCTCCTCCACGGGCGACGAGCTCGAGCGCCTGATCCCCGCCAAGCAGATGTCGATGGAACAGCAGCTTGAGTTCTGCGCCGGCGACGAGTGCCTCGAGGTCACCCCGGCCGTGGTCAGGATCCGGAAGGTGACGCTGAACGCGAACGACCGGGCCAAGGAGCGCAACCGGGCCAAGAAGGCCTGATCCGACGCCCCGGCAGGGGCAGCAGACGGCAACCTCGCGGACGCCGGGCGGGATTCTCGCCCGGCGTCCCGCCGTTTCCGGACGCGCCGCGCGGGGGTGGCTCCGCGGATTGTCGGACGCGTCTGGTCGAATGAACCCATGGAAGCTCTCGCCGTCGTGTTGTGTCTGCTCGCCCTCGGCATCGGGGCCGTTTCCGGGTACCTCTACGGCAGGCGCACGGCCGGGTCGTCGCCCGCGGCTGAGGCCGACCGGCTCGCCCTGAGCTACGCGCGGCAGGACGCTTCCACGGCGAGGGCGGAGGCAGGCAGAGCGCGTGAGGAGGCCGCCCTCGCGAAGGCCGAGGTGGCGCAGATCCTGGCGGACAAGGCCGACCTGCGGGCCGCGGCCGCCGACGCGCAGCGCGCGGTGGCGGAGGCCCGCGCGGAGACGGCACAGGTCGCCTCGCGGCTGGCGGGGACCGCCGCCGAGCGCGATGCCGCCGTCGGACGGGCGGCCGAGCAGGCCGCCGACCGGGAGTCGCTGATCGCCCAGTTCAAGCTGCTCTCCGCGGAGACCCTGGCGCACCAGGCGAGGCAGGCCGAGCAGGCCACCGAGCAGCGCTTCAAGGCCACCGAGCATCTCGTCTCCCCGCTGGCCGAAGGGCTCCGCCAGATGCAGGAGAAGCTGCAGGCGGTGGAGAAGGAGCGGGCGAGGATGTCGGCCGAGCTCGGGGAGCAGGTCAACACCCTGCGCGCCTCCAGCGACGCGGTGCGGCGCGAGGCGCAGGGCCTCAGCACCGCGCTGCGTACCCCCCAGGTGCGGGGTTCGTGGGGTGAGGCGAGCTTGAAGCGCATCGTCGAGATCTCCGGGCTGACGCAGCGGTGCGACTTCGACACGCAGCACACCTATGTCCTACGACGGCGACGAGGATGACACCGACACATTCCTCTTGGGCTCCCGCGAGGTGCTCGGCACCGACGACTCCGTCGAGTACTCGGTCTACTCACCGCAGTCTCCCCTCGGCGCGGCCGTGCTCGGCGCCAAGGTCGGCCAGGAGGTACGCTACACCGCGCCCAACGGCAAGGAGCTGATGGTCGTCGTCTCCAAGGTCGACACCCTCTGACACCCCATCCACGAACCCGGAAGAGGCCGCCACCCGATCGGGTGGCGGCCTCTCACGTCGGGGGCGGCGTCAGGAGAGCAGCCGTGCCGCGTCCTCGGCGCTCAGTTCGCCCCGGGCGACCCTTGCCAGGATCTGGTCCTCGACCGACCCGGGATCCGCCGTCACCTCATCGCCGTACTCCGAGGCCTCCTCCCCGACGGGCTCCTCCTCGGGGGCCGAACGGGTCGGCTCGGCCGCCTGTGGATCTCCGTCGAGGCCGAGGCGCGCGAGGACGGCGTCGAGCCGGGCACGCGCCGTCGGGTACGAGACCTGGAGGTGCTTCTCGACCTCCCGGAGGTTGCCGCGCGAGGCGAGGAAGACCTTCAGCAGGTCGAGATCGGCCTGGTTGAGGTTGCAGAACTCGCAGCTGGCAAACTCGCCCGCGATCTCGGTGCCGCAGTGGAGGCAGCCCTTGCGGGTGGTGATCAGGGTGTCGCCGCAGACGGGGCACTCGGACGGCGCGTGGTACAGATGCTTGACCGCCATGTAACTCACACCTCCGCCTTCACCGTCGCCATGCCCATCACGACCGCGACATCGAGCCGCGCCGATCCGTTGCCCACCACGTACTCGTCGACCTTGTCGCCCCCGTCGGGCCAGCTGATCCGCCCGAGTTTCGCCTCGCCGCGGATGGTGACGTTGGCGCCACGGGTCAGGTTCACGGTGAGGGTGCCCGACTCGACCTTCAGCCTGGATCGACCGAAGCTGATCGGTCCCTCCACGCTGATGCCGCCTGCCTGGCTCAGCAGGTCCTCGACCTCCTCGACGTCCTCGAGGGTGGAGGCGGCGGCCGTGACCCGGATCCTCCCGAGCCGCGGGACGCCGATGGTGCGCAGCCCACCGGTGGTGATCTCCGCATCGACGATGAGGAGAGGATTGACCCTGATGACCAGTTCCTTGCCGAGGCCGATGTCGCGGACATCGTCCCAACTCCGCGGGGGTCGGATCAGCGAGAAGCCCCCGAAGTTCGGGCCGATCTCCCCGGTGGAGCTGACCTCCATGGTCGTCCCGACGCGGCGCAGCACGTGCGGCCCGTCGATGGTCAGGGTCGCGACGCTCTGGTCCCCCTCGATGCGCACCCGGCGCCCGACGGCCGTCACCGAGACCCGTGCAAGGCCGCCCGGCTTGCGTTCCCCGTCGCCCTCCCTCGGCGCGGACCTCGGGGACGTCGGCCGCTCGTCGGCCCGGGGCGCTTCCGGCTCACCGGCCGCGCGCTTTGCCGCCTCGATCCGGCGGCTCGCCTCCTGGGCGTCGATGCGCCCAGCGGCCAGATCGTCGAGGATCGGGCCGAGATCAACATTGCTCATGCATGAAATGGTAACTCGTCTTTTCATTTTCTAAAGGCTTCTTACGGTTTTTGCACTCTTAGGTGCCACCTGCCGGGTGTGCAAGGGTTAGGCATGCGTCAAAGCCTCTCCAAACTCGTCGCGCCCGACTGGGCCGAGGCCCTCCGTCCGGTGGAGGAACGGATCGCCGCCATGGGTGACTTCCTGCGCAGCGAGGGCAACGACTATCTGCCCTCTGGCGCGAACATCCTGCGCGCCTTCACGCTCCCCCTCGCCGACGTGCGCGTGCTGGTCATCGGGCAGGATCCGTACCCCACGCCGGGGCACGCCGTCGGGCTGTCGTTCTCGGTGGCCCCTGAGGTGCGGCCCCTGCCCGGGTCGCTCCGCAACATCTACCGCGAGCTCGACTCCGACCTCGGCATCCCGCCGGCCGCTCACGGCGGCCTGAGCCACTGGTTCGAGCAGGGCGTGCTGCTCCTCAACCGCGTGCTGACGGTGCGGCCCGGGGCCCCCGCCTCGCATCGCGGCAAGGGCTGGGAGGAGGTGACCGCGTGCGCCGTCGAGGCCCTCGCCCGGCGTGGAGGCCCCCTCGTCGCGATCCTGTGGGGCCGCGACGCGCAGACCGCGGCGCCCCTGCTGGGGGACGTCCCGATCATCGCAAGCGTCCACCCGTCCCCGCTCTCGGCCCGCTCGGGGTTCTTCGGCTCGCGTCCCTTCAGCCGGGCCAACCGGCTGCTCGGGGAGCAGGGCGCCGCCCCCATAGACTGGAGCATTCCGCCTGCCGCCATCGACCAGAGCATTCCGCCTGCCCCCATCGACCGGAGCATTCCGCCTGCCCCCATCGACCGGACCGTCACCCCGGGACTGGCAGACTGAGCACATGGGCAACGACAACGATCCGACGCCGGGCGAGCAGCCGCAGGCCGACCAGACCCCCGACGACTCCGGAACCGTGGGCGTGACGAAGCAGCGCAAGATGCTGTGGCTGGTGGGCATCGGCATCGGCGTCTACCTGATCGGCCAGGGCATCTGGATGGCGGTCACGGGCCAGCCCTGATGCTTGCAGCCACGGGTAGCGTGGGGGCATGGACATCGACCTGCTCACGTGGCTGCAGGGGCACGTCGCCCCGGCCCGGATGGTGACTCCCGACAAGGCACTCCCGGGTCGCCCGACCCCCGTCCTCGACCCGGTGCCCACGCACGAGATCTTCGGGCTCCCGCTCGACGCGGTCCCCGAGGGCTCCCAGGTCGCCTACTTCGCGCTGGGCTGTTACTGGGGCGAGGAGCGGATGTTCTGGGAGAGGCAGGGCGTCGTCAACACGGCGGTCGGATTCATGGGCGGCTACACCCCCAACCCCACCTACGCCGAGTCGTGCACCGGCAGGACGGGCCACACCGAGACTGTCCGCGTGGTGTTCGACCCGGCGCGGGTCGGCTACGACGACCTGCTGCAGATGTTCTGGGAGAACCACGACCCGACCCAGCTGAACCGGCAGGGCAACGACGCGGGCACGCAGTACCGCTCTGCACTCTTCCCCGTCGACGAGGCCCAACGCGCGGCGGCCGAGGCGAGCCTCGCCGACTTCCAGGGACGCCTCGCCGAGCAGGGCTTCGGCACGATCACCACCGAGATCACCCCGGGTCAGACGTTCTACTTCGCCGAGGTGGAGCACCAGCAGTACCTGCACAAGGTGCCCGACGGCTACTGCCCCAACCACGCCACCGGCGTGAAGTGCGGGCCGCGCCCGTGACGGACCCGCACGCGGAGACGCCCCCGCAGGGCCACGACATCGGAGAGGTCGCCTTCGGCGACGTCATCTCCGACGACGACGGCATCCTCGTCGTCGGCGGCGAACTGGACGACCTGCCCGTCGTCGTCAAGCGGTTCGCCTCTGAGGCGGGCAGGCGGGAGATCCCGACCTACCACCTGCTGCGGCGGCTCGGGGTCCCAACGCTCCCCCTGCTCGGATCCGGCCCCGACTGGATCATCCTCGAGGAACTGACCAGCGCCGGCTACCGCAGGGCGACCGCGGACGACCTGGCCGACCCGGCGATCGCCAGGCTCGTCGCCGGGTGGTACGACACGCTGCACGCCGCAGGCGACACCCTCCCTCGCACCGCGGTCGGGTTCAGCGAGCTCGACCTGATCGACGAGGCCGGCCTCACCGCCGTCGAGCGGAGGTGGCCGGACCTCGCCCCGAGGCTCGCCTGGGCCAGGGGCCGGCTGCCGCGGTGGCGCGACGATCTGGCCGGGATGTCGCTGACACTGACCCACAACGACTTCTGGTTCACCAACCTGGCAGTGTCCTGGGACGGCTCCTCCGCGCTGCTGTACGACTACAACCTGACGGGCATGGGGCTGCGCGCCAGCGACCTGCGAAACGTGACGCTCGGCCTTGCCCCAGCCGCGGGCCGCGCCTTCCTGACGCGCTACGAGGAGTTGGCCTCCATGCGCGGCGTCGAGCTCAGCCGGGCCGCCGAGCGGCTGGACCGGGAGACGGCACACCTCGTCGCGCTGATCATGGCGAGCGAGTCGGAGGACACTCCCCACTGGGCGGAGCCCTCGCTCAGCTGGGCGAGGTCCTCACCGAAGGCGTAGGCGCAGGACTCCGCCTGCCGCGCCGCCCGGAGCGAAAATGGGTGGCGGCTCGCCGGGAACCCGGCGGGCCGCCACCCAGTTACGACCGATCGTCAGGCCTTGAACCTAACAATGTTGTTGAAGACCCAGCCCTCGGCGAGGCGGTAGTTCCACTTGCCGGCGGCATCCTTCCTCGATTCGATGTAGCTCGTCCGGATGTACGAGCGACAGCCGTTGCGTCCGGTCGCGGCCGTGTCGCACTCGGTCTTCCAGTTACGCCCGCCACTGGTGAACACCCCTGCATTTGCGAGGGGGTTGCCTTGCCACTGCGCCCTCGTCATCAGAGGCAGATAGGTCAGGTTGTTCAGGTGCCAGCCCGTCTTGTGCACAAACCGGCCTCCCTGATGGACGACCTGGGTTGCCCAGATGTCGGTCCTACACCGCACCGTCTGCGAGTACGGCTCGCAGTCGGTGTACCAGAGACGACCGTTGACATTATGGAAGCCCGGGGTCGAGTACAGGTCGCCCGACGCCTGTGGCGCCGAAGGCTTGGCCGTGGGGGTCTGCGTCGGCTTGACCGTGGGGGTCTGCGTCGGCTTGGCCGTTGGGCTCTTGGTCGGCTCGGGCGTCGGGGTCGGGGTCGGGGTCGGGGTGGCGGTCGGCTCTGGGGCTGTGGGGCCTTCGGTAAATGACCAGTTGTCGACCTCGAGCAGGCGCCCCTCCCCGGGACCGTGGAACACGAAGAACAGGTCGTGCACGCCATCCGCGCCCTCGACCGTCGCCTCGATCTCGGTCCACTCACCGACGGAGTCTCCGGGCTCCAGCGTCGCCACGACGGGGCCTGTCTCGGAGTCGAGACGGACCTCGATCGAGGTGCCGGCGACAATCGGCTTCACGCGGGCGGTGACGGTCGCTGCGCCATCGGCGAAGTCGACCTGCGAGATGCCGGTGAAGTCACCGTCGTCGATGCTGGTGAGGACCATGTTCCCACCGCCGTTGTGCTCCGGAAACTCCACCGAGGCGGTGGCCAGCGCCTCGGTGCGAACACCGAGCTGCCATGCGAGGGTCTCAGCCTCGAAGGTGCGGTAGGGATCGAAGTCCTGGATCTGTTCCACGCCTGCGTTCGTGCCCTCTACCTCCTTGATGGTGCCGTCCGCGTTGAACTTCAGCTCGTCGAGGTGGACGCTGCGGTAGTTGACGACCTTCCCGTTGTTGAGCGCCTTGCCCCATGCCAGACCGGCCACCTGCGTGTGGTAGGTGAAGTAGGAGCGTCCCTTGTAGTTGAACATGTCGGAATGGTTGTTGCCACCCGAGCCCGGGAACCACTTGCCGTGCGAGGCGAAGGCGGTGCCAGCGAACTTGTCGCGCGTGAGGTCCATCGGGTCGTCGGTCATCATGTAGGCGATCTGACCGCCGCCCGGGTAGGACTGCCCCTCGATCTTCTTGTTGTCGTAGGCGGCGTTTCCGATCGCGAAATTGGAGGAGTATGAGTAGTAGTACCTACCGTCGCGCTTGAACATCGAGGACGCCTCGAACATGCCGGGAGCATCGATCTCGGTGATGCCGGCGCCCGTGGGATCGGCAAGCTTGGTGTAGTCAGACTTGTCGAGCTTGACGACACGCGTCGACTTCGGGTGGTACGGATCCTTGACGTGGTCCCAGTTCCCACCGAAGTAGAGATAGGGCTGGCCGTCGTCGTCGACGAAGACCTCGGGGTCGAACAGCCACATGCCGCCGGGGAACTGGATGGGGTTGCCCTGCCCGATCAGCATCTTTCCGTTAGGGTCCTCCCACGGCCCCAGTGGCGAGCCGCCGACGATGACGCCGGTGCCTGCACCGCCGTTGCAGAAGTAGAGGTACACCTCTTCCTTGCCGTCGCCGTCCGTGTCGGCCGAAACCGCGGCCGGGGCCCAGGAGTTGCCAGACCACTTGGCGACGCCGTCGAGGCCGGCCACCGGCACCTCGCCGTGATCGACCCAGTTGACCATGTCGTCGGTCGAGATGACGTTGAGGTGGGTGATGCGGTCATATCCGCCGTCGGTCACCGGCAGACCGTTGGCCTGCTTGACGGCCGTCCGGTACTGCTGGTCGTCACTGGTGGAGTAGATGTAGAGGCGGCCGTTGAAGATGACGTGGTGCGGGTCGGCCCCGAACTTGTGCCCCATCAGCGGGTTGTGGTCGCCGACCGGCTTGGTCTGCACGCGTTCGACGGGCGACTCCGCGCCCTCGACGGGCACCTCGGGCTCCTTCTCGACCTTCACGAGCGAGACGTTGTCGATCTCGAAGTCCACGAGATCTGCCGCCTCTGGAGACGCCTTCCAGTCGGTCTCGAAGAAGGCGTAGGCCCAGTCGTCGACGCTACCGACAGCGGGGTTGGGGACGTCGGCGACGAACTCGGCATCGATGCTGGTCCACTCCGCCTGCTTGGCCACCACGCGGACGCCGTTGAAGCAGATCCCGTAGCTGAAAGCGTCGTCACAGAGCGTGAACTGGAACCCCTGGGTCGCGTTGCCTCCGGTGTAGCGCAGATCGGCCTGCACCCGGTAGGTGGCTCCAGCCTCCAGCTTGCCCACGATGTCGGCGGCCGGGCCGGTGTTGGTCTGCGTGCGGCCCGTGATCCGCAGGGCACTGTTGGAATCGGCACCGGGAGCGACGATGCTCAGCTCGCCCTCCCGGCCGTCGACGACGAACCAACCCTCGTGGCTGTCGTCCTCGAACGTGGCCTCCGGCAGGAGCCCCGGCGGGGTGTCAAGCCGGACGACGGTCACATCGTCCAACTGGAAGGGGACCGTCGACGACCAGGGGGTCTCGAACTGGAACCGGCTGAACACCGTCGAGGCGTCGTTGTAGTTGGGTGACTCGCTGGGGACGAAATCCAGCGAGTATTCGTGCCACCCGTCCTTTGCGACCTGCTTGATGGCGTTGGCCGCGGCGACGCAGGAGCCTGACTCGGGGCAGTAGGCAAACCCGAACGGCTCGGTGGCGTTGCCTGCGGTGTGCTTAACCTTCGCGGTGACCCGGTACTGGCCGTCGTGGGCCAACGGGCTGGTGAGGCTGCCCTTGAGTCCCTGGTAGAACGCGGTCCGGTTGCTGAGGGAGCCGCTACTGGCGCCGCTGGCCGCGTCGGGGACGATCCCGAACACGCCGCCGCTGGCCGACCAGCCCGTGATGCCCTGCTCGAAGCCGGGATTGATCACGAGGTTTCCTGCCGCGTCGGCGGCTGCAGTCGGTGGGCTGACGAGCGTGCCCGCCAGCAGGCCCACGGCCGCCAGAGTGGCGATGGCCCTTGCCCCCCTGCGACGCCTCGTCCGTTTGAGAGTTGTTGACATTGCTTCCAATCTCCTTGTTGTGATGGATCTACCTGGCGAACCGGACGATGTTGTTGAACACCCATTCGGTGGTGATGCGGTGCGTCCACGCCCCGTCCTTGCCCTTCTTCGACGTGACGACGTCAGCCCTGATGTAGGAGCGACACCCTCCACGTCCCGTCGCCGCCGTGTCGCATTCGGTGCGCCACTGCCGGCCGTCGGCCGACGTCCACGACCCCGCATTGCCGAGTGGGTTTCCGGCCCACTGCTGCCTGGTGAGCAGCGGCAGGTAGGTCAGGTTGTTGAACGTCCAGCCAGTGGTACTGGCGAACGCACCGCCGACCTGAGCCACGGTCGTGGCCCAGATCTCGGTCCGGCAGCGCCAGGTCTGTGAGTAGGGCTCACAGGAGGTGTACCAGGTACGGCCGTTTACCCGGTGGAAGCCGGGTGTGACGTAGATGTCGACCGGGGCTGGTGGGGTGGGCGTCGGGCTCGAGGAGGGCAGTGGGGTCGGCGTAGCCGTCGGCGTGGGGGTCGGCGTAGCCGTCGGCGTGGGGGTCGGGGTCGGGGTCGGTGTGGGGGTGGGGTCGGTGGCACCCACCTTGGCCTGCGCCACTAGGGCTGCGAGCCGGTAGGCGGGCGCATCGATCTGGTTCTGCGTGGAGGGCCCGGAGACGGCCTGGGCGGCCGTGAGCGCAGCCTGCAGTTCGGCCCACAGCTCGGCGTCGATCTGCGCCTCCCGGATCCCCTGTGCTTCACCGATGCTCGCATCAAGCAACGACCGGTCCAGTGCCTTGGCGTCGGCGGTGAGAGTGCCGCTGAGCAGGTAATGGTCGACGTCCACGTGCCCACCGGCCTGAGCAAGTGCGTAGTTGAAGATGCCGAACCGGTATCCCATGAAGTGGGAGAGGCTCCAATCCTGCACCAGGGGACCCGCCGGGGCGCCGAGCGGCGCCCAGTTCTGACCATCGAGGGAGTACAGGAACTGCACCCAGAGCTGGCCAGGTTTCGAGGCGAAGTCGGCATCGGCCTTCAGATGGACGACGGCAGAGTCCCCCAGCTGCACCGTCGAGCCGGGGACGAATGCCTCGGCCGCGTCCTGATCGAAGGCATCGGAGAACGGCTGGAGCCGCTGGACGACTCCGAGCGTGTTGTGACCCTCGACCCGCTTCACTGCGGCGTAGGCGAAGCTGCGCGCGTAGGTGGCGATACCCGCGACGTCGCCGTCGGACATTGCCGAGATGTCCAGGGCGACCTCGGCCGACGACTTCGGCCCGAAGGTCCGCTGCGAAAGTGTGTTGCGCGCCTCCTCCAGGTAGGCCAACTCGGTCTGGGGCGCCTTCGAGTAGGTGGCCTTGCCGGTGACGACCGATCCGTTTGTCAGGCGCAACCAGCCGGGGCGCTCGGTCAGCGACCAGTGGCGGTTGTCCGGGTTGTGGTTCCACTCCCAGGCGAGGTCGAGATCGGAGCCGTTGTAGGCGTACTCCGCCTCGGTCGGGAACTGCTGTGTCACCGCTGCCGGTGCGAAGGAAAGGTCATCGACCAGGTAGTCGACCTGGTCGGCCGGCGTCTGGTTTGGTGCCCACGGGGTCTCGACGACGAGGGTCGCGCTGGCGATGTCAGCGTCGGCCGGCGCGGTGAGGCGCCCGGCGACGGTGACCCATTCGCCACGCTTCGCGGTGGCGGCGGCAACCTGGTTGATTCGCCCACCGTACGAGAGGCCGAGGATGAAGGTCATCGACTCGGGGCCCTCGTCGTAGCGCACGCGCATCGATCCCTCATAGGTGGCCGAGCGCATCAACCCACCCTCCACCGCCTGCCCGGGACCCGAGCCGTTGTTGACCCTCCCGGAGACGCTGAGCACATGCCCAGCGGCGTCGGCTGGATCCGCGACCACGTCCAGGGCAGCCGTGTACTGCAGCTTCCATGGCGCAAGGGATCCGGTCTCGAAGTCGCCATTGACCAGCCGCTCCCCCGGGGCCGGCGCCTCGGGGACGTCGGGCAGATCCCACTCGATGTCGCGGAAGGCGCGGTGGGGCGCGTCGTTGCTGAAGTCGTCCGAGGCGACGACGCTCTTGAGTCGCTGCGCGGCCGCGAGGTCGGCCGGAAGCTCGATGAGCTGCTCGAACTCGCTGCCCCGGGTGACCCGGCCGGCGTCGCCGAAGGTCGGCCAGCCGTCGCTCCAGGTGGCCGGGATCAGCGCGGGGATCCGACCGATGGGGTAGGTGTCACGGAAGAAGAAGCCGTGCCAGGAGGTCTCACCGTCGGTGGTGACGGGCACCAGGCTGCCCTGGGCGAACCCGTCCGAGGCAAGGACCGTCCTCGCCTCGTAGGTGTTGGCGCCACCGGCGGCCGTGTAGCGGCCCAGGAGTTCCTTGGAGCGCAGGAGGACGACCTGACGGTTGCCGCCTGGCGGCCATGTGATGGTCGGGATGTAGTAGTAGCCGTCGAACCAGAACACCTGCTGCCCCTCGTAGGCGGGCGTGATGCCGGGGTCGGCGAGGTCGCGGTAGGTGACGATGTCGGGGTACTCGGCCACCACCTTCGTCAGATCGTCGCTGAGGCGCACCGCGCTGGTCGTTCCGCCGCCGTGGAAGATGTAGGGGGTTCCGCCGTCGGCCTCATCGAAGAACAGCGAGAGGTCATGAAAGCCCCGCCCGAGCGCGATCTTGGTCCAGGCCCCGTCCTCGATGTCGTCGGTCCAGTAGATGTAGGCGCCATCGATGTTGTTGGTGTTGAACGCCACGTAGAACCTGCCGTCGTGGTAGCGCAGGGAGCCTGCCCACTGCCCGGCCCCGTAGGAGTTCTGGCCGTTACGCAGCGAGGAGGCATCGCCCATGCTGAGGCGGTCGTAGACGTAGGTGACCGTCTCCCAGTTGACCATGTCGTAGGACTTCATGATCGGCGCGCCGGGGCTGAGGTGCATCGTCGTGCTCAGCATGTAGTAGACGTCGCGTCCCTCGCCGCTCTCGGCCGCGGGCACCATCGCGACACTCACATCCGGCACGTCCGAGTTGAGCAGCGGCACGCTGAAGGTGCCGTCTCCGCCATCCGTGCTGGTGAAGCTCCGGACGACATCTGGATCGAGCGCGGCGGCGGGATCTCCCGCCAACGCCCCCGTCGCGAAGATTGCGGCGGCGGTGGTGATCACCCCGGCCAGCCTGGATAGTTTCGGTCTGCGCACGCCATCGGCTCCTCTACCTCGGGCAGTCGCCTCTCAAGGCGACCGGACCCGCGCGAAGGGCCCGATGACGGCACGTCGGATCGGGTTACACGGGGGTTGTTGCCTGGTTCGGCATCGAACGAGCGACTGGATGTTCCGACGCCTCCCTGGCGCCGACGAACGTGATGTTACCGGGAACACATCTGCTTCGCAACAACTTTCGAAGAATCTCCTATGAGCCGCCTTCGCGTCGCCTGTGAGCCAGGTTCTCCTCAGCGCTGCAGCCGGACGTGGACGCTGCGGAAGCCGCCGACCGGGAATACCTCCCGCTCATGCCCCGCCTCGTCCGGGTAGATGGCGGAGGTGACCGCCAGCAACTCCTGCACCGCGATCCGGAGCTCCATCGTCGCGAGCGGACGGCCGGGGCACACGTGCGGGCCGGTGCCGTAGACGAGGTTGGCCGCTGCGTGTCCGACGGGGTCGAACCGGTCGGTGCCGAACACCGACTCGTCGCGGTTGGCCGAGGTCCAGTTGAGCTTGACCACCTGACCCTCGGCGATGTCGACGCCGGCCACATGCACCGGGCAGGTGGTGCGGCGGCGGTTGGTGATGAACGGGTCGTCGATCCGCAGCACCTCGTCGATGACCGCGTCGAGCTCCGCGTCGCTGACGCCCGAGCGGAGCCTCCCCTGCAGCGCCGCGTCCGTCGCGAGGCGTGAGACGATGACGCCGACGCACAACGCGATGGATCCGAGGTCGCCGCCGGTCCAGTTACGGAGGATGGAGACGAGTTCCTCGTCGGTGAACGCCCTCCCCTTCCAGCCGTCGGACATCAGGGCGCTCGTCACGTCGTCACCGGGAGCGACCCGCCGCGGCGCGAGCACCGAGGCGATGATGGCGTCGAACTCCTCCGCCACCACCACCATCCGCTTCCCCTCCCCCGACCGGGTGGCCGCGTGGTTGTCGCGCATCCACTGCAGGAGCGGTTCCTCGAGGTCCGCCGACCAGCCGAGCCACGCCGACTGCGCTCGCACCGCGAACACGGCACCGAAGTCGGCGACGGCGTCGATGCGGGCCGGCAGCTGGCCGACCAGCGTCCGCGCGACCTGTCGGAAGGTCGCCTCGAACGGCTCGAGGGCGTCCGGCTCGAAGTATCGGTCGAGGACGCGCCGGGCCTCGGCATGCTCCTCGCCGTCCAGCGCGTTGGGGATCTGCAGGAACCGCGAGACGGCGCTCGAAAACGTGACGGCGTCGCGGGCCGCCTCCGCGACCTCGCGGTACCCGAGCAGCACCCACTCCCCGCGCGCGTTGCGGGCCACCGTGTGCCCGGCCCTCAGCTCGTCGGTCAACCGACGCACGTCCTGCCCCGTCGGATCGACCTCATCGGGCCAACTGTTCATCGTCCACCTCCGTGCCGAACCATACTCTCGAACTCTTCGTGCAAAACATCGGCCCGCCTGCGTGGGCCGCACGGGGCGCGGCGTCCGCGCTACCGTTCCACCCGCACCGACCGGACCCGACCCGGGGCAGTCGGACCCTCCAGCCAGGCGACGAGGGCATCGAGCGCGGCACGCTCCCCAACGGCCACGACGCGGACGGAGCCGTCCGGCAGGTTCTCCGCCCCTCCCTCCAGGCCGAGATCGGAGAGCACTCCGCGGGTCACCCAGCGGAAGCCGACGCCCTGGACCTGTCCCGACACCCGGAGGGTGAGCCGCTCCATCACCGGTCAGCCGACCGGGACCGAGGCGATCCGCCGGATGTGCAACGCGGACGCCGCGAGACAGGCCCCGTACACGATCGCCGCGAGCCCCAGCACCCACACCAGCGCGCCGAGCAGCAGCCCCGGCCACACCATGCCCGCGAACCCCATCGCGACCGCGACGGCGCCCGTCACCATCAGCGCCCACTCGCCGTCGACCTCCTTACGGAGGCGCACGGCGAGGAACACCTCACGCAGTCCCGCGAAGACGAACCAGAAGGCGGTCAGGAACGCAAGCGCCTCCACGGTGGCCGCCGGGTTCCCTGCGATGAGCAGCCCCAGCGCCACCGTCACCGCGCCTGCCCCTGCGACGAGCACCCTGTCGCTGGCGGCACCGCGGCGGTCGCTGGCGCCCTCCAGGATCATCCAGATGCCGTCCAGGATCACCCAGGCGCCCACGATGAGGCCGAGTGT
This sequence comes from Tessaracoccus bendigoensis DSM 12906, assembly GCF_900141915.1. Lineage (GTDB taxonomy): Bacteria > Actinomycetota > Actinomycetes > Propionibacteriales > Propionibacteriaceae > Arachnia > Arachnia bendigoensis. Next base: position 36,766 of record NZ_FQZG01000020.1, read on the forward strand.
GACGAGCGAGGCGTCCGCGACCGCGATCATCGCCGCCCCGACGACGACGGCAAGCATCCCCTGTGAGAGGAGCCACGGCCAGGTGTGGCGTTCGAAGTAGAGCATCGGTTCCTCCCCCGGACTCATCTGCTGCGGCCCAAATTAGCGGACCACCGCCCCGGATACCGGGCGCGCACGAAACCTCCCCGCGGTGCGCGCCGACCGGGCCCGGTGCGGCGGTGCGCGCCGTCCCCCTAAGCTTGGACGCCATGGACATCCGGATGATCGCGGCCACCGCCTGCTGCACGCTCATCCTCGCCGGATGCACACCGGATGCGCCCCCCACGAGCCGCACGCCGAGCGCGCCTGCGACGACCGCGTCACCTTCCGCCCCCACGCCGTCCACGGCCCCGTCGCCGTCACCGACGCCCACCAACTCTCCGCTGCCCGACGACAGCTTCCCCATCGCGTTTCCGATCGCCGACACGCTCACCACGGGCGGGGCGGGGGCGGTGGTCGCGAGGTTGAGCGAGGTGGCGGGTGACCTACCCGCCCTCAAGCTGGACCTGACCCAGCAGCAGGCGACGCTGACTGTGCTCCAGCCGGACGGGAGCGTCGCGGGCTACCGCTGGGACAACGGTGAGATCACCCGCGTCGACTCCGACTTCCAGTATCTCGAACAGGCCACGTTCGACCCCTCCGACTATCCCCTCGACTCGCTCGGCAGGATGTTCGACGTAGCCGACCTGCGCGGGGTGCGCGGCCAACTCGTGCTGCAGGTGGTGGAGTACCGCGCCGGCCAGATCGTGATGACGGTCACGTCGCGCCCCGAGTCGAAGACAGTGTTCTTCCGGAAGGACGGCACCGCCGTGGCCAGCCTGGGGCTCACGAGCGTCGCCGACATCACCGCGGGCATCGAGGAGGTGATCGGCAACGCCGAGGAGGCGTACTCCGTCTCCCTCAACCCGAACATCGGCTACTCGGCCGACCTGCCCGATGAGGAGGCGGGGGTCGTCGTGAACCGGACGCGGCCCGCCGACATGCCCACCTTCGAGACCAGGCGCAGCGAATCCCCCGCCAACTCCCCGTTCGCCCCCGCCCTCATCGACCCGGAGGGTCTCGCCCGGGCGATCTCCCGGACCCAGGCATCCCCCGATGAGCAGTGCAGCGTGACGATCGACATGTCGCACGGGCGCTCCGGCCCCGTCGAGGACCGGAGAAAGGGTGTGAAGACGTGACCGCGTTCCTGATCATCGGAGGCGTGGGCGTCGCGTTGGTTCTCCTGGCGCTCCTGGTGGGCGATGTCCTCGACGGGGTCTTCGATGTCGATGTCCTCGGGGGCGACCTGTTCTCGATGACCAGCATCGCCGCCTTCGTCGGAGCCTTCGGATTCGGCGGGGCCCTCGGCCTGGCCATCTTCGGCAACCCGGTCCCCGCCGTCATCGTCGGGCTGATCGTGGGTGCCCTCGCCGCATGGGGTGCGATCGCCCTGACGCGGGCCCTCAAGCGCGGCGAGAACGCGGCGACCTTCCGCTCCGACTCGATGATCGGCTACTCCGGCCGTGTGATCACCGCCATCCCGGCGGTCGGCTACGGGGAGATCCGGATCTCGGTTGGCGGCCACGTGCGCAAGCTGAGCGCCAGGTCGGCCCTCCCCGTCGACGCGGGCCAGGAGGTCTGGGTGTCTGCCATCCTCTCCCCCACCGCCGTCGAGGTGACCCCCACCACCCCCGAACTCACGTCCTGACCGACAACCGCCGACGGGAACGAGCAGCGCCTCGCCCGTCACGCAACAGAAAGGCGCAAGCCCTATGCCACCCGTCCTGACAGCCGTCCTCGGCCTGCTCGCACTCCTTGTGCTCATCGGCCTGCTGATCGCGAGCCGCTACAAGGTCGCCAAGCCCAGCGAGGCGTTCATCATCACCGGCCGCAAGGGCAAGGAGGTGCGCAACCCCGAGACCGGCCTCGTCTCCACCGACCTCAGCGGCCAGAAGGTCGTGATGGGTGGCGGCGTCTTCGTGGTGCCGTTCATCCAGCGGCTCCACGTGCTGGACCTGTCGTCGCGTCGCATCATGGTGACCATCCGCAACGCCGTCTCCGGCCAGGGCATCAAGCTCAACGTCGACGGCGTCGCCATCGTCAAGGTCGGCGGCAACGAGGACTCGATCCGCGCGGCGGCCCAGCGCTTCCTCTCCCAGCAGGACGAGATCGAGCCCTTCACACAGGAGACCCTCGCCGGATCGCTGCGCTCCATCGTCGGCTCGCTGACGGTCGAACAGATCATCCGCGACCGCGCCGCCTTCGCGCAGCGCGTCACCGACGAGTCCGAGTCGTCGCTGACCGGTCAGGGCCTCGTGCTCGACACCTTCCAGATCCAGGACATCACCGACGACGGCACCTACCTGAGCGACCTCGGGCGCCCCGAGTCGGCGAAGCTCGGCCGGATGGCCGCCGTCGCCGAGGCCGAGGCCCGCCGCGAGGCTGAGCAGGCCCAGATCGCCGCCGAGCAGCAGATCGCCATCGCGCAGCGTGAGCTCGTCCTGAAGCAGGCCGAGATCCAGTCCGAGACCGACGCCGCCCGCGCCACCGCGGCCGCCTCCGGCCCCCTGGCCCAGGCCGACCGCGACCAGGCCATCCTGCAGGAGCAGGAGAAGGTCGCCGTCGCACAGGCGGCGCTGAAGGAGCGCCAGCTCGACACCGAGGTCCGCCGCCCCGCGGACGCCGAGCGGTACCGCGTCGAGACCGAGGCGGAGGCAAAGCGCAACGCGGCCATCTTCTCGGCCGAGGCTTCCAAGGCCGCCTCCATCGCCAGCGCCGAGGCGGATGCCGAGAAGGCCCGCCTCACCGGTGTCGGTGAGAAGTCGCGTCGTTCGGCGCTCGCCGAGGCCGAGGCCATCGAGGGCGCCAAACGCGGTGAGGCTGAGAAGGCACGCCGCATCGCGGAGGCCGACGCCATCCGCGCCGAGGGCGAGGCGAAGGCGGCCGCGGTGCTCGCCGTCGGCCAGGCCGAGGCAGAGGCGATGGAGAAGCGGGCCGAGGCGTTCGCCAGCTACAACGACGCCGCGACGCTGCAGATGCTGATCGAGGTGCTGCCGCAGATGGCCGAGAAGATCGCCGCCCCGATGGGCTCGATCGACACGCTGACCGTCATCTCCAGCGACGGCGCGTCCACGCTGCCCAAGCAGGTCACCGACAACGTCCTGCAGACCATGCAGATGCTGAAGGACACCACCGGCTTCGACCTGTCGGCGCTGCTCGACAAGTTCGCCAAGAACGACGGCGACGTCGTGAAGGGCGAGGTCGCCGAGTAAGGCCCCACCCCGTCAGAGGCGCCGGTCCGTGCGAACGGGCCGGCGCTTCCGCGTTCCCCGGGCCTCGGTCAGTACTTCTCTCCCGGGCCCTCTTCGTCGTGCGGGGCATCGGTGTTCTGGTCGATCCAGTCGGCCTCGTCTGAGTCGTCGTCCGGGCCACCCACCGGCTCGGTCTCCCGCTCGGTCGGGTCGGCGGGTTCCTCCTGCAGGGCGCGGTCGACCTCATCGACCTCAACGTCGTTGGAATCATGCATCGCGAGGCTCCTTCCGCTCGAACCCGAGCCTACGTCGACAAGACGCCGAGCGGGATGGATCGCCCGATCGCCCCACCCGGCGGGCGGGCTCGACGACCCCGTCGGACGGGCTCCCGGCCCGACCTGTCACCATGGCGCTGTGAACAACGTGACGGCGCGGCTCGCCAGGCTCTACTGGCCTCCGGTCGGGCTCCTCCAACTCCTGGTGGGCCTTGCCGTGGCACTCGCGACCGTGGCCGAGCTCTCCACGGCGCCGGAGACATCCCTCGCCCTCTCGGTGGCGGGGATGCCGCTGGTGGCCGCGGTGATCGTCGCCATCCTCGTGCCCCTCTGCCTGCTGTACTGGGCCCCCGGCCTGTGCTCCGGCGTGCTTGCGCTGGAGTGCCTGCTGCTGGCCGCGGTCGGTGCTCCCGTCGCGTACTCCGCGGCAGGGTGGGCGGTCGCCGGCCTGGTCGCCGCCTGGGCCTGTGGCTGGCTGGCGGTCAGCTACTGGTGGCCCGGGCCCGCCGGGCCGCACCGACGCCTGCCGGGCGGCGGCTCCCCTGACGGCGAGGCCGGCCTCCCGTCGTGGCCGGGCCGGGTCGCCCTCGCCGCACCCCTGCTCGCCGCGGTGGTGTTGGCCGCAGTGTTCTCCCACCAGCTGTCAGACCAGCGTGACTTCGACTCGCGGGCGGAGCGGTTCACCGCCGAGGTGGTCGCCCGGGACATCGACGGGGAGACCGTCACCCTCGCGCTGCCCTGGGGTGAGGTCACAACGGACTTGTTCTTCTTCCAGGCCGAGGTCGGTGGCACCGTCACGGTGTGGGCCGACCCCGACGATCCGGGGCGCCTCGTCTCCGACGATGAGCCCCTCGACCCCTCGTGGGCCCTCCCGCTGATCGCGCTCGCGCCCGTCGTCGCGCTGGGTGGATGGCTGAGGTGGGGTCTGCCCGCGAGGCGCCGCACCGCGCTTGTGGGCAGGGGCGGCCCCGCGTGGGCGGCCCGCGCGACGTGGGCCCACGCCATCGAGGGTGAGGACGCGTGGGATTCCGACGTGGACGGCGAGGTCCTCCACCTGGTGCCCGTGGATGGCCTGCGTCCCTTCGTCCCTCTGACCAGGGTCACCGACCTCGACACCGGACCCGACACCCCGGGCGTCGGGCAGAGGGCGGATGCCGAGGAGTTGCCCGCCTCGGCGGGGGCGCTGCGCGGCTACCTGGATGACGCTGCGGAGGTGGACGGCGACGGCTGCTGGCCGGTCGTGGTGATCGGCACGCCACGCCGCGGCGCGTCGATCGCGGTGGTCTCGGACGACGGTTCCCTCCTCGCCGAGGTTTCCGCCGGTCCCCGCTCGCCCCTCGCGGTCCTGCGCCTCCTACGGACGGGGAGCCGCCGCCCCGGGCACGGCACGCCCGGATCGCTCCTCGAACGGCATCCGGTCCCGGTGCGGGTCGCGGCGGGCCTGGTGGCCGGAGGCCTCTCCGCCGGCCTCACCTATCTGATGCTCACCGAGCCGGGCGATCCCGTGGAGGGGCTCCTGATCGGGATCGCTGTCGCGCTGATCTTCGGGTACGCGACCTCGATCTGGCCGGGGCAGGTGAGCCTCGGCCGCGGCGGGTTGGTGCTTTCCGGCCGGTTCCTGGACCTTGTCGTTCCGCAGACCGAGGTGAGCTTCCACGCGGTCGCCCGTGACGAGGTGGTCCTACGCCTCGAGGATCCGGACGTGCTGATCGGTCTGACGCCGTCGGCGATCCTGCACCGTCGGCACGCGAGGGTCGACCTCGCCCACGCCCGTTTCGAGCGTTGGCTGGCCGCACCTGCCCGCGGCCGACGGACGCGACGGCGCCCCTCTGTCCCGCTCATCATGGCGGTGGTCAGCGTCCTCGCCGTGATCACGCTCTATCTGGTGAACACCTGACCGACCCCGCCGTCGGGCTCCCGCCTCACGTCGTGGCGGCGGCCAGCCTACGACGCATTCCCTCCGCGTACTTGTCGGCTTCAAGCCCTGCGACCAGGTGCCAGACCCCCGGCGACACTTCGATGACGCCAGCCAGGCCCGCCCTCCGGAGCGCATCCGCGTCCACCATTGAGGTGTCCTTGACCTCGACCCTGACGCGGGTCTCCGCGATGGGTTCGACGGCGACGATGTTGTCCTCGCCCCCGAGCGCCCCCACCCACTGCTTGGCCTGGTTCGTCTCGACATCGCCGACGACGATGACGCGGGTCTCGGGCTCGGGTGGGGCGTCCGCGTCGCCGCGTCTCTTCGCGGCCGCCTTCTGCTCCGGGGTGCGGTAATCGAAGACGACCACCATCGCCATCGACGTGATGAACGCCAAGCCGACAGCGAGCCCGTAGATCGGCATGTTGTTGAACGCGGGGATGGTGAGCAGGGACGTGAACACGAATGCCTGTGTGGTGACCTGCTCGGTCAGTGCGCCGCCGATACCAATCGTCAGGCCACCGACGAGGCAGCCGACCAGCATGCGCGGGTAGATCTTCTTGAATCTCAGATGGATGCCGTAGAGGCTCGGCTCAGAGATGCCGCCCAGCAGGCCGGCGGCAAGCGCACCGGTTGCCGTCTGCCGCATCTGGACGTCCCGGTCACGCCAGGCCAGGACCAGGACGCCGGCCGTGGCCCCGAAGCAGGCGAAGTTCCAAGCCCCCATCGGCCCCTGGATGTAGTCGTAGCCCAACTGCTGAATGTTGAGCAGCATGACGGCGTTCAGCGGCCAGTGCAGGCCCAGCGGCACCATGAACGGGTAGGCGAGCGGGATGATGATTGCGAAGATCAGCGGGTTGATCGCGTTGATGGCGCCGAGCCCGCCCGCCACCCAGGCGCCGATGAACACGCCGATCGGGCCGATCAGGAATGCCGTCAGCGGCAACATGATCAGCATCGCCAGGAACGGCACGAAGATCAGTTGCAGGTTGTCCGGGATCAACTTCTTCAACAGTTTGTACAGGGGTCCGAGTAGACCCGCCATCAGCAGCGGCGGGAACACCTGCGAGTCGTAGCTGAAGATCGTCAGCGGGACACCGAAGATGTCGATCAGGGTGACGTCGCTGCCCGCAATGGTTGCGGTGTAGGCGGTCTCCGATGCGCCGAGGTCTGTGAACCCTGGCAGCATCACCAGCGCCATGATCGCGAACCCCACCCAGGGGTCGGCGTTCAGCTTCTTGCTGGCGTTGTAGGCGACCATGAGCGGCAGGAACACGAACACGGACTTCCAGAGCAGGTTCACGAACTGCCACGACGGCTCGAGTTCGGTGCGTGGATCCGCCCAGTTTCCGATCACGCCGAGCGTGGACATCAGCGACATGAAGGTGATGAACAGCGACGCGCCGAGCAGTGCGCCCAGGATCGGGCGGAACGAGTCGGACAAGAACTCGAAGAACGAGTCGATCCAGGCGAACTTCCCACGCACCCCCCCGGCCTTGGCCGCGGCCTTCAGCTCAGCGTCGGTCGGCTCCCTGCGCCCCTGCATCTCCGGCAGCGCGTTGATTTCGTTGTAGGCGTTCTGGACGGCGCCGCCCATGATGATCTGGAACCGGTCACCGGCCTGCGGGACCGCGCCCATCACTCCCTTGATCGACTCGACCTGTTCGACGTCGATGCCCGAAGCGTCGACCAGTTGGAAACGCAGCCGGGTGGCGCAGTGCGAAAGGCTGACCACATTGTCGGCGCCGCCGACTGACTTGATGATCTCTTCTGCGGTACTCATCGGTTCTGCCTCAATCCTCGGTGACCGGCACTAGTTCACGGACCTCTTCGGGGGTGGAGCAGGTGACGGCCTTGGCGGCCAGCTCCCTGCACTTGTCGAGCGATACGGATCGCACCACGGCTTTGACTGCGGGGATCGCAGGGATCGAGCAGCTGAGCTCATCGACGCCGAGGCCGACGAGGATGGGCACGGCCTGCGGGTCGGAGGCGACCCCGCCGCAGACCCCCAGCCACTTGCCCTCGTCGTGCAGCGCCGTCGCCGCGTCACCGATCAGGGTCAGCACCGCCGGGTTGCACGGGTCGACCTGCGACGCGAGCTTCGGGTGCCCTCGGTCCATCGCAAGCGTGTAGCTCGTCAGGTCGTTGGTGCCGACGCTGAAGAAGTCACATCCCTCCTCGGCTGCGAACTGTCTCGCCATCACGGCCACCGAAGGCACCTCCATCATGATCCCGACGCTGACCGGAGCCGTCACGCCGCTCTCGGCGCGCACCTGGTCGTAGATGGCCTTCGCGGCCCTCCAGTCGGCGACCGTGGCGATCATCGGGAACATCACGTACAGCTTGGCACCGGCGTCGGCCGCGGTGAGGATGGCCCGGAGTTGGGTGCGCAGCACCTCCGGCTTCTCAAGGCCGACGCGGACCCCGCGGATGCCCAGGAAGGGGTTCTCCTCGGCCGGGATCGGTAGATAGGCCAGCGGCTTGTCCCCGCCGACGTCGAGCGTGCGGATCACCAAGGGGTCGCCTGGGCGCAGCGCCTTGGCACAGTCGGCGTAGACGTCGGCCTGTTCGGCCTCGCTCGGGGCCGTGGCCCGTCCCATGAACACGAACTCGGAGCGCAGCAGGCCGACCCCCTCGGCACCCATGGTGCCTGCCTGGACGGCGTCGTCGACCCCTCCGATGTTGGCGACCACCGTCACCCGATGGCCGTCCGTGGTCACCGCCGGCTCGTCCTTGGCTTCGAGCTCGCGGGCCTTCTTCTCGGCCATCTTGCGTTGACGTCCGAGGATGGCGTCGATCTCGGAGTCGGCGAGGTTGATCTGAAGGGTGCCCGCCGAGCCGTCGAGCACGATCCGGCTGCCCTCCGGTAGGTCGAGGGCGCGCGACTCGACACCCGCGACGGCCGGGATGTCCAGCGATCGGGCGATGATCGCGACATGCGAAGAAGCCCCACCACCGGTGGTCGCGAAGCCGACGACCTTGGTGCGGTCGAGTTGTGCCGTATCGGACGGAGTGAGGTCCTCCGCGATGAGGATGGCGTTGTCCGGCAGTTCCGGCTTCTCGGAGCGCTGCCCAGTGAGCTCCTCGAGGACCCGCTGCCCGACGTCTCGGACGTCGTTGGCCCGCCCGGCGAGAACCTCGTTACTCAACCCTGCGAGCTGTTCTGCGAACGAATTGTAGGCCGCCCGCCACGCGTACGGGGCGCTCTTGCCCTTGTCGATCGCGCTGACGGCGATGTCGAGCAGTTCGGGATCCTGCAGGATCTCGCGGTGGGCCGCGAAGATCGCCGCCTTGTCGGGCGAGGCGTCTCTCTCAAGCTTCTGCTGGAGTGCTGAGAGGTCGAGCAGCGCCCGGTCGATCGCGGAGTTGAGCTTGCGCCTCTCGGTGTGGTGATCGTCGCCGACCTCGGCGACCTGGATGTCTTCGTGCCGATGCTGGACGACGGTGCCGATTCCCAGCCCGGGGGAGGCCGAGACGCCTAGCAGGATATTCGGGTCGCCCGAGCGGGGCGCGGCCGGTTCGGGTTCAGGCTCCGGCGCGACCGCCTGCATCGGTTGGGTGTCGTCCGTGCCGGAGTCTGCGGGGATCGCCTCACCGAGGCCTTCCTTGATGGCCTTGGTGACCGCGGCAACGGCCTCATCCGAGTCGACGCCATGCGCCGTGATGACGACCTTCTCACCCCTGGCAACGGCCAGGCCCATGATCGAGACGATCGACTTGGCGTTGGCGGTGTCGTCTCCCCTGCGGAGGCGCACGTCGGAGCGGTACTGCTTGGCGAGGTTGACCAGCGCCGCGGTCGGCCGCGCATGGAGGCCGGTCGGGTTCGGGATGATCAGCGCCTCGGAGGTCGCCGTCGTGGCCAGGCCGTCGTCGACCACCTCGTCACCGGCCGCCTTGAGTTCGACTGAGGCCGCGATGTCGCTGCCTGCCGTGACCAGCCCCTTCACAGGCGTGATCGACCCGACGAGCTCCATGTTGGTGATGACGACCTGCGTGAGAAGACTCTTCGCGGCCCGCCCGACGGCGTCCAGATCCACCTCGATGAGTGGATCGCCGACCGCCACAGTCGCCCCCTCCTTGACCCTCGGGGTGAATCCTTCACCGAGCAGCGAGACCGTGTCGAGCCCGATGTGGATCAGGACCTCGAGCCCGTCGACGGTGCGGATCGTGACGGCATGGTGGGAGGGCTGGAGGTCGACGACCTCGCCCGCGACGGGGGCGACCAGGAGGCCGCTCAACGGGTCGATAGAGAATCCGTCGCCAACCATCTTCTTGGCGAACACCGGGTCGGGCACCTGGTCAAGTGGAACCATGATCCCGGTCATCGGGGCCATGATCTCGGTCCGGGTGAGGGTCAGTTGCTCGCTCATGCGCACCTCTTCCGTCTGGCGCAGCGGTCCGGGTCCGGCGGCACTGCGCGGTTCTGGTTTGCATGCTACGACGCTGACGTGTCAGCACGCGCCTAAACGTGCAACTTCAGGCCATTGGTATCGGTTCGACGCCCTGATCGACGAGGCTGTCGTGGCCAGCGGTCAGCCCAGCAGTTCCTTTGCGATGCCGTCCAGGATGTCGGTCTCGCTGACGATTGCCTCGGCGGTCGGGACCCGCCGCACGATCTCGGCCAGGATCATCGACCCCGCCGCGATGACCGCCGCACGCAGCGGCGGGAGTAAGGGGTTCGCGGCGATCTCATCGGTCGTCTGACCTAGCCAGCGTTGGTTCGCTTCGTCGATGACCGCGAGGGAAAGCACGCTCTGGTGCACCGCCTCGCGCGAGTAGCGTTCGAGACGCAGGTGGTCGGCAGCGACGCTGGTCACCGTCCCGGCGACGCCGATCGCGGACGCGACAGACACGAAGTCGGTGCCTGCGCCGTCGAGTTGCAGGTTGATGAAGGACCGGGCCGCGTCCTGTTCTGCGCCGGTGGGCGGTTCGGTGCGGAGGAACCGTTCCTTGATCCGCACCGCCCCGATGTCGAGGCTGACGGCCGACGCGATCGCCCCGTCGCCGGCGACGACGACCAGTTCGGTCGAGCCGCCACCGATGTCGAAGATCAGTGTCGGTCGTGGCGAGTTCACGCCGCTGAGCACGCCCGACGAAGAGAGCCGGGCCTCCTCTTCGCCGCTGATGACGTCGACGCCGACGCCGAGGCGTTGCCGCACCCCTGCCTCGAAAACGTCGCGGTTCTTCACGTCTCTGGCCGCCGACGTCGCCACGAAGCGCACGTCGTCGACCTTGTAACCGGCCACGATGCCCGCATACTCGTCGAGGACGGCGAAGGTGCGGGCCAGCGCGTCGGGATGGAACTCGCCGGTCGCGTCGACCCCCTGCCCAAGACGGGCCAGACGGGTCTGGCGGGTCAGCTCCGTGACCGCACCGTCGGAGTCGCGTCGAAGCACCAGGAGACGCACGGAGTTGGTGCCGCAGTCCACCGCGGCGACGGTTCGGGTCATAGCTCATCCTTCAGGGTGTCGGCGGCGCAGGTCGCGTGCCAGTCGCCGATCAACGCTAGCGCCTCGTCGCCGAACGGGTTGACGCCGGGGCCGGCTGCCAACGCGTGCCCGACCAGCACGTGCAGGCACTTGACCCGCGTCGGCATCCCCCCGGCGCTGATCCCTTCGATCTCGGCGACATGGCCGAGCGCCTCACGATCGGCCAGATACGCCTCGTGCGCGGCCTGGTAGCTGGCGGCGAGCCCCTCGTCATGCGCGAGTCGCTCGGACATCTGCGTCATCAGCCCGGAGGCCTCGAGGGTAGACACGGCAGAGACCAACTGAGGGTTGGTCAGGTAGTACGTGGTCGGGAACGGCGTTCCGTTGGCCAGGCGGGGCGCGGTCTTCACTACCCCTGGCTTGCCGCACGGGCAACGCCAGGCGATCTCTACGACGCCACGGGGCTCGCGTCCGAGCTGCGCCTCGACCACGGCGAGGTCTGCTTCGGTGGGGTGGGTCATGGATTTCCTAAGGTGTCGGGCTGGGTGACGGGGTGATCCTCGGCGTCGCGGAAGGTTTCGCCGTCGGCTGGTCGGCGATGCGGACCGAATCCCACATGTTCTCCCACCAGGGGCCGGGCGATTCCTCGGCCGCCTTCTCCATCGTGTCGCCCTCAAGCGGTTGACCGTCAGCGCCGATCACGTGGTAGCCGACCTCGCCGGGCATCACCCAGCCGAGCCTGACCCGTGCGATTGATCTGACGTACTCGTCGTCGTTCCACCGGTTCAGTTTGTCTTCAAGATCGGCGATCTTGTCCTTCTCGGTGGCGATCTGGCTGCGGATCTCGGCCAGTTCGTTCGCCTGGGCGAAATAGACCCGCAGCGAGGTGGCCAGCAGGAGCGCGACCCCGGCGATGACGGCGGCCAGCGCGACCAGCCGCCAGGTCGCCGACACGGCGCGCGCGGTGCTGGGCGCCGGAGCGGGTTCGTCCGAGATGGCGCGCGGCACCTCCTGCGGGTCGAGGGGCGTCATGCGGCTCTGGCCGGTTCGCTCCCCGGGACGCGACGTCGTCCTGGACCGCGGAGTCCCGCGACCCGGCCCACTGGTTGCGGGAGTCTTCCGAGGGGTTTGAGGCACCCGTCAAGTATTCCTCAACCGGTGCGGAAGTCGACCCTTGAAACGCGGGGCGCTCACCAGAAGCCGGGCGCCCCCGGGTCGGGCGGCGCGGGCTGGGTGCGGATTTGAGCAGGATCCACTACTCATTCGACCGACGCCCGCATCGTCAGCAGACAACACCTCGACCGCCGCGTTGACAAGTAGATCCTGCTCAGCGCCCAGACGCGGAACCCCCGGTCGACCGGGATGATCGGTCGACCGGGGGCGATTCCGCAGGTGCGTCGGGCGTAGCTCGTCCGTCAGAAGCCGCTCGGGAAATGCGACAACATGTACTCGACACAGATGCGGAGATCGTTGACCGGCCCCTCGCCCTCGATGGGTTCAGGTCCGATGAGGGTGGTGTCACGCTCAAGCACGTACCAACCCCGGTAGCCGGACGACTCGAGATGCTCGACGATGTCGGCGATCGGCACGTCACCCTGGCCGAACGGCAGGAAGATGTCCTTCTCAGTAGCCTCCAGCAGCGACATCTCACGCGAGATGACCTTCTCGGCCAGAGCGAGGTTGACGTCCTTCAGGTGGGCGTGCGACACGCGGTCGCCCAGATCCTTGGTGAACTGCATCGGGTCGTACCCGCCGAGCATGAGATGCCCCGTATCGACGGTCCACTTCACGTCGCAGGCATCCGCGACGCGCTTCACATCTTCGGCCACCTCTACCATGCTGCTCAGGTGCGGATGGAGCGTGTGCACCAAGCCATGCTCGCCACAGATGTCCTCGAGCCGGTTGAGCGAGTCGGCCATGACCTTGAGTTCCGCTTCATCCATCCGGTGCGGATCGCCCCACTGCGGATCCTTGATGGCGCAGGTGACGAAGGTGGTCGCGCCCAACGACTTGAGGCGCTCGGCCATGCGCTCCGCCTTCTCAAGCGCCCACGCCTTCTGTGCGGTGTCGTGCAGTGGGAGCGGCACGAAGTCGGCGATCACGCTGACCCCGAACTCATCGAGAATCTCTCTGAGCTCCCCGACGTCGTCCGGGAAGAAGCCCGGCGACCCCTGTTCGATTGCGTTCAGGCCAAGCGAGGTCATCTCGCGCAGGACGCGGCGCGGATCCAGCATCGGACCCCAGCCGGGCATCTCGCAAACGCCCCAGGAGATGGGAGCACCCGCGACTCGTTCCATGATTTACACCCCTTTGTGTGTCTGGTTGCAGTCGCTATCAGCGCGACCTGACGTCAGATTATCATAAAATGAACACGAGGTCTAGGAAGTGAGATTACGTCGTTGCCCTCTCCCCCACCTCAAGGATGGCCTCGGTCCATTCCTGCGCATGTCCCAGAATCTCATCGCTCGTGGAGGAAAGTGCGATCGAACCGGGGTTGCCGTCCGCACCCCACACGGGAACCGCGATCGCCCCGACACCGACCCACGCGTCCTCCAGCGACATCGTGTACCCCTGCCGTCTGCTCCGGGCGACATCGCCGAGCAACTCCTCCGCCGTAATCATCGTCCTGGGCGTAAAGCCCTCGAACGGCGCCTTGGCCAGGATCTTGCCGAGTTCCGACTCCGGAAGGCTCCCGAGGACAACCCGCCCCTCGGCTCCGGCATGCAGCGGTGAGGTCCGACCGGGCATGAGATGAAGCACCTCACTGGCCAACCCCGGCAACCAGTCGAGGCAGACGACTGCGCCGTCGTGATAGACGGAAAGTGTCACGGTACACGACGTCGACTCCGCGAGATCGCGCATGGCCTGCCGCGCCTGGCCCCATTCGCTCCGCGCGACCGAGGCGGCGTCGGCGAGCGCCAACCAACGGGCCGACAGGTCCGCCGTGCCGTTGCCTTGGATCGTGAGCAGATCTATATCCGCAAGCCCATCAATGAGCCGGACAATGGTGGAGCGCGGGATGTCGAGCGCGTTCGCGACGTGAGCGGCAGACATGGGCCCCTCAACTGCAATCAGATCCAGAACACGTCGGGCGTTGACGAGAAGACGTGGAGCCTTCACTTCGCGCCCCCCATCGCCGACGGCTGATACCCGAGCGCCCTGCTGATCTCGGAGGCGGCCGTCAACACCCGGCTGACCGTTGCCTCGCGATCCCCCAACAGTCTGGCCCTCACCGTGCTGACCGAGACCGCCGCTTCCAGCTCGCCGCGATGATTGAATACCGGTGCGCCCACCGCGGCCACACCCGGCGTCACATCCTCATCCGAGATGGAAACGCCGGCCTCCCTGATGCGGTCGATCAAGTGCTCCAGTTGCCGTGGGCTCGGCAGCTCAGGGTCTTCATTGAGCCTCGTCTCGAACGTCGCCAGGACCTCTCTACGTTCGGCGTCCGGCAGGAAGGCGAGCAGCGCCCGTGGCCCCGCACCCGAATACAGCGGCAGGGCGCCTCCCAGCTTGAGCGCGAGCGACCTCACACCCATGCCACTGACGCGATCGATGCAAACCGCGTTGTATCCGCGCCGTACCATCAGGAATGAGGTCGCTGAGGTCTCGCTGCGCAGCCAGTCCAACCAAGGCGTGGCGACATTGCGCAGGCTGATCCTGTCGTCACAGACAGCACCGAGCGTCATGACGTAGAGGCCGAGCCGGAACCCACCGCGGGTCAATCCCTTCTCGACAAGGCCGAGGTCACGCAGGCTCGCAATCATCCGGTAGGTGGAGCTCACGGGCTCACCGACGGACTCCGCCAACTGTTGCGCCGTCCATTCACCCCCACCTTGCAGCTGCTCAAGCACCGCGTTGGCCTTCCGGAAGAGTTCCACTCCCCCGGACTCGCGCTCCTCTATCTCTGTGCCCCCGTCAGAATCGAGGTGGGCCGCGACGTTATGGTTCACGCTGCTCAATCCAATCACCGAACCGCCAATGGTCCAGACAATCAGAAATCATATGCCCGGTACGGCGGCATCCTCGCCACCCACCGCTGACACCAGACCTTCCAGAGACGGAAGCCAGGCTCGGCCAGCAGGGGCAACCGACAACCGATGGCGAAAGCCGTGGGCGGCGGCACGGGAGCAGACGTCCAATCCCGACAAACTCTCAAGTTATTCTCATCTCATGGCCTTGCTGGTCGTTTTATGATATTCTGAGCCAAGCTCGACGATGAGAGGTTCCAAGAATGGGTCAGCTCGGATTTACACTCGATACCACTTCGCGCGAGGCGACCCTCCGGCTGAACGCCCGAGGAAGGATGGTCCTCGTCAACCCTGTGGCGAACCGCGGTACCGCCTTCACGGAGGACGAGCGCGAACGCCTCCACCTGACGGGCCTTCTGCCCGGTCGGGTGACCACCATTGAGGAGCAGGTCCAGCGCACCTATGGGCAGTTCAGCCGGTCACCCTCGCCTCTGTCCAAGTTCATCTACCTGTCACAACTCCGCGAGCGCAACGAGGTGTTGTACTACCGACTCCTGAGCGAGCACCTGGAGGAGATGCTCCCGATCGTCTACACCCCTACCATCGGGGAGGCGATCGAACGCTTCAGTCACGAGTACGTCGGTGCCCGGGGGGTGTTCCTGTCCGTCAACCACCCTGACCGGATCGAGTCGTCACTGCGCGACTTCGAACTGGAGCCCGAAAGCGTCGACCTGATCGTCGTCACGGATGCCGAGGGCATCCTTGGGATTGGCGACCAGGGGATAGGCGGCATCCAGATCGCAAACGGGAAGCTTGGGCTCTACACGGCCGCGGCCGGGATCCACCCGCAGCGGGCCATCCCCGTGATGCTCGACGTCGGGACCGACAACCTCGGACTGCTGCACAGCGACCGCTACCTGGGTGAGCGACACGCCAGGGTCCGAGGCCGCCAGTACGACGACTTCATCGAGCGGTTCGTTCGGGTGGTCTCCGAGGTATTCCCCAACGCGATGATCCATTGGGAAGACTTCGGCGTCGACAACGCGCACCGAATCCTCAAGCGCTACTCGGGTGAGGTCTGCACCTTCAACGACGACATCCAGGGCACTGCGGCAGTCGTGCTGGCCGCGGCGATTGCTGCCGTTCGGCTCACGGGCATGCCCCTGGCCCGGCACCGGGTCCTGATCTACGGCGCAGGCACCGCCGGCATCGGGATCGCCGACATGATGCGAGGCGCGCTCGAGTCGAGGGGACACGATCCCGGCCAGTTCTATGCCTTCAACCGAAACGGGCTCATCATCGAAGACAGCCCGGAGCTTCGGGACTTCCAGCGGCCCTACGCGCGCCCACGGGCCGAGATCGACGGGTGGGAAGTGGCAAACCCGTCAAAGGTGACGCTGATGGAGGCGATCCGCCACGCCCGCCCGACGATCCTGATCGGAACTTCGGCGAGCGGGGGCGCCTTCAGTGAGGAGATCGTCCGCGAGATGGCGAGCTACTGCGAGCGACCCATCATCATGCCGCTGTCCAACCCCACCGACCGGTCCGAGGCTCGACCGGCCGATCTCCTGGAGTGGACGTCCGGCAAGGCGCTCATCGCGACTGGCAGCCCCTTCGCGTCGGTGCGCCGCGGTGATGTTCACCACGCGATCGCGCAGGCGAACAACGCCCTCATCTTCCCCGGTCTCGGACTCGGGGTCTCCATCACCCGGGCCCGGCTCGTCTCCGAGGAGATGATCTACGCAGCCGCAAGGGCCCTGGCCGGACTCGTCAACGAACACCGGCCCGGAGCCCCGCTGCTCCCGACCATGAGCGACCTTCGTCTGGTCGCCGCGACCGTAGCTCGCGCCGTCGCAGAGACCGCAGAGGCCCAGGGCCTGGCTCGCCGTCCGCTCACCAATCCGACCCACGACATCTACGAACGCATGTGGAAACCCGAATACCCGCAGCTCGACATCTGCGAAACGCGAAAGGACACTCAATCGTGACCGAACTAACTTGGGATACCTTGGACCAGCGGGCCGTCGACACCGCCCGGGTCCTCGCCGCCGACGCAGTTGAGAAGGTCGGCAACGGTCACCCAGGAACCGCAATTTCGCTCGCCCCTGTCGCCCACCTGATCTATCAGAAGGTACTGAGGTCCGATCCGTCCGACCCGACTTGGATCGGCCGGGACCGGTTCGTGCTCTCCGCGGGCCACTCGTCGCTGACGCAGTACTGCCAACTGTTCCTGGCAGGGTACGGCCTGGAAATCGGTGATCTGGCCGCCCTGCGGACCGAGGGTTCCCGCACGCCTGGGCATCCCGAGCTGGGCCACACCCCCGGCATCGAATGCACCACCGGGCCTCTGGGCTCCGGCGTCGCCAACGCCGTCGGCTTCGCGATGGCAGCGCGGCGGGAACGCGCCATGCTAGACCCCGAGTCGACCGGCCCGAGTTGCTTCGACCGGTTCGTCTACGTGATCGCCGGTGACGGATGTATGCAGGAAGGGGTTGCCTCCGAGGCCTCCTCGCTGGCAGGAACCCAGAAGTTGGGCAACCTGATCCTCATCTACGACGACAACCGCATCACGATCGAAGGCGACACCCAGATCGCGTTCACCGAGGACGTCGGCGCGCGATATGAGGCCTACCGCTGGCACGTGCAGCACGTGGACTGGACCAACGGGGGGACCGGTTACGTCGAGGACGTCGAGGGTCTCTGGACCGCTATCGAAACGGCCAGGGCGGTCACGGACAAACCCTCACTGATCAGGCTCTCGACCGTGATCGGGTGGCCGCTGCCAAACAAGGCAGGACATCACTCGGTACACGGGGCGAAGCTCGGTGCAGACGAGGTCGCAGGGCTGAAGACCAGGCTCGGGTTCGACCCGAAGCAATCCTTCGTCGTCGAACCCGAGGTCCTGAACCACACGCGTCGGCAGGCATCCCTCCGCGGCGCCGCTGAACGTGCCAGGTGGCAGGAGCTTCACGATGCCTGGCGGTCCGGAAACCCCGAACGGGCCGCACTGCTGGACCGGCTCGGTGCGGGTGCCCTCCCTGACCTGACGGCTCTGCTTCCCGATTTCGAACCAGGCCGGATGTCGACGCGGGCGGCCTCCGGAGCGGTCCTCGATGCGCTGGCCGATGCGTTGCCCGAGTTGTGGGGCGGGTCCGCAGACCTCGCAGGCTCGAACAACACCACGATGAGAGGGCAACGTTCGTTCCTGCCCCCTGAGAACTCGAGCGCCGAGTTCAAGGGCGATCATTCGGGCCGCACGCTTCATTTCGGAATCCGCGAGCACGCCATGGGAAACATCCTCAACGCCATCAACATCGGTGGCCTGACCCGCGCCTACGGCGGCACTTTCCTCGTGTTCGCCGACTACATGCGCGGCGCGGTCCGGCTCGCGGCTCTGCAGCAGGTGCCCACCATATTCGTCTGGACCCACGACTCCATCGGCGTCGGTGAGGACGGGCCGACCCATCAGCCGGTCGAGCACCTGGCGTCATTGCGGATCATCCCGGGACTCGACGTCGTCCGCCCGGCAGACGCTACCGAGACGGCCCAGGCCTGGGTGACGGCGCTGACCAACACCGACCGTCCGACGGCGATGGTGCTGTCCCGGCAGGATCTCCTAACCATCGACCGCAGCCTGGCCGAGTTCACACCTGCAGCTGAGGCGTCGCGTGGCGGCTACACGTTGGTCGACGCCGAAGGCGATCTCGAGGTGGTGCTGATCGCTACGGGATCGGAGGTGGAAGTCGCCCTCAACGCCCGCGAACTGCTGCAGGCCGAAGGCATCGGCACCAGAGTCGTGTCCATGCCGTGCCAGGAGTGGTTCCTCACCCAACCAGACGACTACCGCGCCGAGGTGCTGCCCCAGGGCCCCGTCAGGGTGGCGGTGGAGGCTGGCTCCCCCACTGGCTGGAGGGAGTTTGTGGGCGACACCGGAAGGATCGTCGCCCTCGACCACTTCGGCGAGTCCGCCAGCGGCCCCCGATTGTTCACCAAGTACGGCTTCACGCCGGATAACGTGGCGGCACAAGCCCGCGCCGCCCGTCTCGCAACAGCTTCACGCTGACAAACACGAGGAGTCCCCGATGATCCGCCCCTTTTACCTGTCCGGGAAGCCAACCCACGGGACAGACAGCTTCGAGGTCCGCAACCCTTACGACGGACGATTGATCGCGGAGGTCTCGGTCCCGACCGACGATCAGGTCGAACAGGCGGTCGCCGACCTGGCGGCTGTCCGGGCCGCGGCCCAGGCCCTCCCTGCCCACGCCCGGGCAGCCGCGCTCGACCACATCCAACATAGGATGATCGAGCGTGCGGACGAGATCGCCCATCTGATCACCTCCGAAAGCGGCAAGGCCGACATGTGGGCGCACAACGAGGTCCGACGGGCCGTCGCGACGTTCCGGCTCGCCTCCGAGGAGGCGCGGCGCTTCTCCGGTGAGCTGATGCGGCTGGATACCGATGTGGCTGGCGAAGGACGGATGGCGCTGGTGCGCCGGTTCGCCCGTGGAGCGGTGCTGGCGATCACGCCGTTCAACTTCCCGGTGAATCTGGTGGCCCACAAACTGGCGCCGGCGCTGGCGGTCGGGGCGCCGACGCTCCTGAAGCCAACGCCGAAGGCGCCGCTGTCGTCCCTGTTGCTGGGCGAGTTGGTCGCCGAGACCGACCTCCCGCCAGCAATGCTCTCAGTGCTGCCGATGACTCTCGAGCAACTCCAGGGGCTGCTCCCCGACCCGCGGCTGCCCGTCATCTCGTTCACGGGCAGCGACGCTGTCGGTGCCGCCATCCAGGCGGCCGCCCCCAGCAAGCACATCATCACCGAACTCGGGGGCGACGCGGCCGTCATCGTGGCGCCCGACTGGCCCGACGTCGACGCCGCGGCTGCCCGGATCGGGCTGTTCGGCTGCTATCAGGCGGGACAGTCATGTGTGAGCGTGCAGCGCGTGCTCGTCCATGAGTCGCTGGCGGAGCCACTGACGCAGGCACTGATCGCCACAATGGAGTCCCTCGTCCAAGGCGATCCGGCCGACGCGAGCGTCCAGGTGGGTCCTGTGATCGACCGGGCCTCAGCAACACGAATCACCGGGTGGATCGACGATGCAGTGTCCCGGGGTGCCACCCTCCTCACCGGCGGTACAGCCGAAGGAACATCCGTCGCGCCGACGCTCCTGTCGGATGTGCCCGACGACTCGCTCATCGCCAACAACGAGGTCTTCGGGCCGGTGATCACGCTGACCACCTTCAAGACGATGGACGAGGCCTTTGATCTGGTCAACCGGTCGAAATACGGCTTGCAGGCGGGGGTGTTCACGAAGGACATCCAGACGGCGTTCGAGGCCCAGCAGCGTCTCGAAGTCGGAGGGGTGATCGTCGGTGATGTGCCGACCTTCCGTGCCGACCAGATGTCCTATGGCGGTTGGAAGGCTTCGGGCCAGGGTCGAGAGGGCGTCGCCACGGCGATGGAGGACCTAACTGACGACCGCCTCCTCGTCTTCACGGGGCTCCCGCTGTAGCTGGTAGGTGGTTTGAGCAGGATCCGATGTTCATTGACGACGACGGCGCATCGTCAGCAGACAACACGGCCAACTCGCCATTGACTTGCGGATCCTGCTCATTCCTAGGTGACCCACCCATCCAC
>NZ_FQZG01000111.1 GCF_900141915.1 Tessaracoccus bendigoensis DSM 12906
CTGGTGACGAGCCCTTCCGCAGGTAACGGCGCCGGATCGCTGGTGACGAGCCTTATCGCAGGTATCGACGCCGGATCGCTGGTGGCGACGTCAGAAGGCTGGTAACGACGGTGGATCGCTGGTGACGAGCCCTTCCGCAGGTATCGGCGCCGGGCTGGGTGACTTCTGTGAGGCCCGCCGCGCTCGTCCGTCGAGCAGCCAGGTGGTGGTGATGGTCGTGGACACCAGCGATTTGTGGCCGATACCAGCAGTATTGCTGGACACCAGCCGTATACCGCAGGTGACGAGCCCTTCCGCAGGTATCGGCGCCGGATCGCTGGTGACGACGTCAGAAGGCTGGTAACCACGGTGGATCGCTGGTGACGAGCCTTTCCGCAGGTATCGGCGTCAGAAGTCTGGTGTCGACGGCATATCCCCGGTGACGACGGTGGATTGCTGGTGTCGAGCCTTCCCGCTAGTGCTGTTGGTCGCCGTGGACACCAGCGATTTGTGGCCGATACCAGCAGTATTGCTGGACACCAGCCGTATACCGCTGGTGACGCGCCCTTCCGCTGGTGTCGACGCCAGAAGGCTGGTGTCGACGGTGGATCGCGTGTGCCAGGTGGTTTCGTCACGGGCGGCTCGCAAGCTCGCGGCCCGGCTCAACCGGCGGTTGGTTGAGCCGGTCCCGCCGCGCGGAGCGCCGGGGACCGTGTCGAAACCACCCGCATCCGGCAGCCAGACCCTGCCACCGTCGCATCCCAGACTCTGAGGCGCGCACAGATCTCTCTATGTGTGGAGGCGGCCTCATATCGCGGTTGCCTCCACGTATGCAGAGATCTATGCACAGCTTGGACGGTCAGACGGCCCGTGTCTGAAACCATCGTGGACGTTGTTCGGGGAGTCTCCCGAGATGCTGTGGTCGGGTTTCTGCACCGTGTGCCAGGTGTTTCGTCACGGGCGGCTCGCAAGCTCGCGGCCCGGCTCAACCAGCTGTGGCTCAACCGACGCTGACCGGGCCCGTCGTGGCCCTCACGATCAGCGTCGGTTCCAACATCAAGTTGGCCGGCTCAGCTTCCGGGTGGGCCAACCTTCGCCCGGCGACCTCGGTCGCCAACCGACCCAATTCCTCCCCATGGATGTCGACCGTGGTCAACAGCGTGCCGGGGGCCCGGCTCACCAGGGAGTTGTCGTAGCCGACGACCGACACGTCGGCCACGGGTCGCAGCCCGGCAGCCGCCATCGCGTCCAGAACACCCAGAGCCGCCTGGTCGTTGTGCGCGAACACCGCGGTCGGACGCCGTCCCGGCGGCAGCGCCAACACCGGGGCGATGTCCTCGGCCGCCTGCCGCCTCGAATAGTGCGACTCGACGATCCACGGCTCCAAACCCGCCGTCTGCATCGTCGCCATGTACCCGTCCCGTCGACCGAGGTAGCCATCGGTTACCGGGTTCGCAAGGAACACGATCCGCTCATGCCCGAGGTCTTGCAGGTGACTGGTGGCGGCCCGTGCTCCGGCCGCGTTGTCAGAGTGGACGCTGTCGACCCCGTCGATCCTTCGTGCGACGCTGACGAGAGGGACCTGGGCGCTGAAGGCGCGCACCTCGGCGTCGGGCAGAAGTAGCCCGGTGGCGATCACCGCGTCGACGCGTGACTGCAACAGTTCGTCGAGGGCCCGAGCGTCACGACGACCGTCGATTGAGCCGACGGCCAGCACCAAGTGTTTGTTGCCTTCGTCGGCGACCTTGCGGATCCCGTCGAACATGTCGGCGTAGACGTCCTGACGTAGGTCGAGCAGGAACACCCCGTACGTGTCGGTGACCTTACTGGCAAGTCGGGATGCGACCCGGTTGTGCCGGTACCCGAGCCGCTTGGCCGTCTCGAGCACCGTCAGCCTGGTCTGGGCGCTGACTCCCGCGACATCCCGGAACGCCATCGACACGAGCGCGCGCGAGACGCCGAGCTCGGTGGCGATGTCCTGCATCGTCACCGGGCGCCGGGTGCTGGGGATCATGTCGTCGTCTTCGATGAAATGAGGATAGCCAAATGGAGACGACCCGGACCCAATCCGGGTCCGGGTCGCTCGGGTTGCCCCTGGTCGGTGGCTCAGATCTCCGTCCGACGACCTTCGTCGGCGGCGCTGCGGGCGATCGCGTCACAGACGCGCATCGTGTGCAGACCGTCGGCGAACGTGGCGCACGGCGGGAGAATCGATTCGCGGCCCAGGATCTGGTCCAGGAACGCGCGGATCTGGTAGATGAACAGATCGCCGTAGCCGAACGAGATGTTGCCGCCGGGCATCGGGACGGCGTCGTCGAACACGCGCGCCGTTCCGGGGCCGACGTAGACGACGCGGTCGCCGCGGGTGTTGCCGCTCGGCTGGGTGTCGCTCACGATGAACTCGGCCGGGCGCGCCCAGTCGAAGACGGCGCGAGACTGCGTTCCGGTGACGGTGATGGCGAGGTCGTTCGGGGTGCCGAACGAAACGCGCGACACGCGGAAGGCGGAGACGGCGCCGTTCGCGAACGTGGCGGTGAACACGACGGAGTCATCGTTGGTGACCGGCTGGGTCTCCTCGGAGAGTTCTGCGTGGTCGTGGCCGATTACGCTGCCGACCGGCAGGTGACGCTCGGGGATCGAGATGCCGAAGTCGGCGCCGGCGACCGACACGATCGGGCCGCAGACGTACTCGGCCAGGTCGATGATGTGTGCCCCGAGGTCGATCAGGGCGCCGGTGCCTAGCGGGCCCTGGAAGCGCCAGCTCATCGGGCCCTCCGGGTCGGCGGCGTAATCGGCGAGGTAGTGCGCCTCGACCATCGACGGCTTGCCGAGCTCACCGGAAGCCAGGAGATCGCGGATCGCCTCGATGGCGGGGTTGCGGCGGAAGGAGTAGGCGGTGGCGGCGACCGTCGTGGCCTTCTCCGCCGCGGCGACCATGGCCTCGGCGTCGGCCAGGGAAGCCGCGAGCGGCTTCTCACAGAGCACGTGCTTGCCTGCGGTGAGCATGGCTTCGGCGATTTCCCTGTGCAGCGAGTTGCCGACAACGATGCTGACGGCGTCGATCGTCGGGTCCTCGGCGACCTCCTGCCAGGAGCCAACGGCCTTCTCGAAGCCGTAGCGGTCGGCCACAGACTGGGCCAGTTCGAGGTTCATGTCGGCGATCGCGGCCAGGCGGATCCTCGGCAGACCGCCACCATGGATGGTGTTGGCCTGGCGGTAACCGTTGGCGTGGCTGCGTCCGGCCATGCCGGCGCCGATGACTGCGACTGAGAGCTGTTCGGTCATTGGAGTTTCTCCTTGGGTGGTTTTCGTGCGGGGTCTCAGAGGACGCCGAGGTTGTTCTGGGCGAGCACCTTGCGGGTCTCGATGGCGAGCTTCAGCGGCACCTCAGGTGCCACGGGGTAGAGGTCCTGCTCGACGATGACGTAGAGCTCCTTGTCGAGCGCCGCCAGTGCGTCGATCACGGCACCGACCTTGGGCTCGCCGCCGTCGGGGGTGACACAGACGCCCAGGGAGACCGCCTCGCCGAAGGAGAGGTCCTCCTTTCGGACGCGGGCGACGACCTCGGGGTCCATCTGCTTGATGTGCACGATGGCGATGCGGTCGGGGTAGTTGCGGATGAGCTCGACGGTGTCGACCTCGCCGTACTCGAGGTGGCCGGTGTCGAGGCAGAAGGAGACGTACTCGGGATCGGTCTCTGCGAAGAACCGCTCGATCTGTTCGAGGGTCTCGATGTGCGAGTCGCCGTGGGGGTGGACGGCCATGGTCACGCCGTAGTCGTCCTTGAGGATCTTGCCGAGCTTGTTGGCGTTGCCAGCGAACAGCTTCAGCGCGTCATCGGTGAGGTTGGGGTCTTCGGCCCAGCCGCCGGTCTGCAGGTCGCGCAGCATCGGGGGCAGGTAGACGAGGAACTTGGCGCCGATGGCCTTCAGGACCTCGGCGTTGGCCCGCATGTCCTTCTCGGTCTGTGCCCAGTCCTCGTCGCGGTGCAGCACGCCGAACTGGGTGCCTGCGACCACGGTGATGCCGCGCTTGGCGACCTCGGCCCGGAGGGTCTCAGGATCGGTGGGGAGGTAGCCGAACGGGCCGGTCTCGATGTACTCGTAGCCGGCCTCGGCCACTTCGTCGAGGAAGGTCTGCCAAGAGACCTGCTTGTCGTCCTCGGGGAACCACACGCCCCAAGAGTCGGGTGCGGTACCGACCTTCAGCTTGTTGTAGGGGGCTTGGGGGTTCACTGCGCGAGATGTCATCTCCGCTCTCCTCTTCGTGTCTGCCCGGCGGTTGGCTCCGATGCCATTTGAACCGCTCTAGTTCCTCCAGCGTAAGTGCTTTCGTTTGTCTAGTCAAGCCCCGAGTTTGTCGAGTTTTCGCGGGGCTTGAACACCGTGGTGCAAGTAGATCGTTACCATGTCGTTACATTCAGTCCGTTTCGGTGGTGGGGTCAGACTGTGCTGTTGGCTACTGACAAGGCGTTGGCCGGGTCGCCGACACTGCGGGCTGCCAGTTGTCCCGTCAATGGTCGCCCTTTGTCCGCAGAAAACCCTTGACAGTTTGGTCGGTACTTGCAACGATGGCGGAGCGCACCGTTCAATCCTGGGTCCACGATGGCCCCGGGGAAGTTCCGACAGCGAACCATGTTCCAACAGCAAGGAGGCTGAGGATGACAGCACCGGGAACAGAAGCCGAGCCGGCCCCAACGGGCAGGGCGGGCGAGATTCTGCTCGAAGCAGACGGCGTCAGCAAGGTGTTCCCGGGGGTCCGGGCACTCAACGACGTTAGTTTCACACTAAGAACGGGGGAGGTACACGCCCTCGTAGGGGAGAACGGGGCCGGAAAGTCGACCCTGATGAAGATCCTGTCTGGGCTCTACCAGCATGACGGCGGGGAGATCCGCCTGCGCGGCGAGCGCATCGTGCTGCCCACGCCCTTGTCGGCGCAGCAGATGGGTATCAGCGTGATCCATCAGGAGTTCTTCCTGATGAACCACCTCACCGTTGCCCAGAACATCTTCATCGGGAGGGAGCCCAAGACGATGGGCTTCCTCAACGACGATGCCGCCCTCAACAGGCAGGCTGAAGAGCTCTTGGACCGGCTGGGGGTCAACATCGATCCGAGGGCACGCGTGAGCACTCTCACCGTCGCGGCCCAACAGATGGTCGAGATCGCCAAGGCACTCTCGTTCAATTCGTCCGTACTGATCATGGACGAGCCGACGGCGGCCCTGACCGAGACAGAGGTTGAGACCCTGTTTCGCATCATCGGCAACTTCCTCTCCCCGACCACCGCGGTCGTCTACATCTCCCACCGCATGGAGGAGATCCGAAAGCTCTCGACCCAGGTGACGGTGCTACGAGATGGCGAGTTCGTGGCGACGAAGCCCGCCTCCGAGCTGACCATCCCGGACATCATTCAGCTGATGGTCGGGCGAAAGATCGCCTCTGACATCCGGCCCGAACCCCGGGCGTCCACGGAACCGATCCTCGAGGTCAAGCACCTCTCGACGGCGCCGCTCCTGAAAGACGTGAGTTTCACGCTCGAGAAGGGCGAGATTCTCGGGTTTGCCGGGCTGATGGGGGCCGGGCGCACCGAGACTGCCAGGGCGCTGATCGGGGCCGATCCGATGACCGACGGCGAGGTGATCGTCGGCGGCAAGCCTGTCAAGATCACCCACCCAGCAGATGCGGTGGCCGAGGGAATCGGCTATCTGTCGGAGGACCGAAAGCGCTATGGTCTGATCCTCAACCAGGACGTGACCGCCAACACGGTGCTCGCATCCATCCCGGCGTTCACCAAAGGCGGGATCCTGCAGGACGGCAAGATGAAGCAGGTGGCCCAGAAGTGGGTCGAGGTGCTGCGCACCCGGACGCCAAGCGTCAATCAGCGGATCCGGAACCTGTCCGGCGGCAACCAGCAGAAGGTCGTGCTCGCCAAGTGGCTCGAACGAGACTGCGATGTCCTCATCTTCGATGAGCCCACCCGAGGGATCGACGTCGGCGCGAAGCAGGAGATCTACGACCTGCTGGACAAGCTCACCGACGAGGGTAAGTCGATCATCATGATCTCATCCGAGATGGAGGAGGTCCTCCGGATGAGCGACCGGATCGCCGTCATGTGCAACGGACGCATCACCGGTTTCCTGGACAACTCCGAGGCCACCCAGGAAAAGATCATGGAACTGGCCACCCAATTCAGCGTCATCGAAGACAACACGAGCGAGGTTCAGTCATGACAGCGATGCAAGATACCGCCGTCACGGGCCGCGCACGGCGTGGGATCCCCGACCGGTACAAGGCGTTCATCCAACAGGGCATGGTCGTCCTGGTCCTCATCGTGCTCGTGATCTTCTTCACTGCGATGAAGCCGAACTTCGCGAGCTGGGGCAACATCTCATCGCTGCTGCTCGCCTCCGTCGTCACCGGCGTTCAGGCGCTCGGCCTGTCATTTGTCATCGCGACCGGCGGCATCGACCTGACGCCCGGCCTCGGCATGGCGGTGACCTCGGTCTTCGGCGCCGTCCTGATCGCGCAACAGGGTGGATTCGGCCTGCCGATGTGGGTCGGCATCCTCGGCTGTCTCGCAGCAGGGGCGCTACTGGGCTTGATAAACGGGTTACTGGTCGCCTACGTGAAGATGCAACCCATGATCGCCACGCTGGCCATGATGATGGTCTGTTGGGGTGGCGCCCTGGTCCTGGCCGACGGCCGCACCGTCTCGCTGCGCAGCATCGAAGGCTACGACCAGATCGCCGTGGGTCAGCTCATCCCGCAGGTGCCCAACGGCGTCCTGATCCTCATCGTTCTGGCCGTGATCGCGGGCGTCGTGATGAACAAGACAGCCGTCGGTCGCTACGCGCTCGCCATCGGCTCGAACGAAGAAGCCACGCGCATCTCCGGTATCAACACCAACCGCTGGAAGGTGCTGGCCTACGTGATCTGTGGCCTGTTCACCGGTATCTCCGGCGTCCTCATGTCGTCGCGCCTCTCCGCCGCCCAGCCGACGCTCGGCCAGGGCTACGAGATGTACGCGATCGCCGCCGCCGTCATCGGTGGCACCTCGCTGCGAGGCGGACGCGCCTCGATCTTCGGTGCCGTCATCGGCGCCGTCACGATCCAGACCATCTTCAACGGCCTGACCGTCATGGGTGTTCAGGATCAGTGGCAGAAGGTCGTCCTTGGCGCCGTCGTGCTGTTGGCCGTCTACGTCGACATCATGCGCCGCGGCGGCAAGGAGGAGTGACCAACCAGGTCCTCCTCGAGAATCAACCACAAATGTCCACCCAGTTTCACGCAAATCGAAGGAGACACTCGTGAAGAAACTGATTGCTGGCGCTCTTGGCGCTCTGCTCGCCGTGGGGATGACCGCCTGCGGAAGCGACTCCGGCAACGGGGGCGGTACCACCGACGGCGGGAGGGTCGCCCTCATCGCCAAGGCAAACTCTGCCGAATACTGGATGAAGGTCAAGGAAGGAGCCGAGGCCGCAGGCAAGGAACTGGGCGTCGAGGTCACCTTCAACGGACCGGACACCGAGTCCGAAGGCGACAAGCAGCTCAACCAGCTGCAGACCGCCATCAACGACAAGCCGCTCGGCATCGGGTTCGCCCCTCAGGACGGTGCGCAGGATGGCGCTCCCCGCCTCATGGACGACGCGCAGGCGGCCGGGATCCCGGTCGTCGTCTTCGACACCCCGCTCGCCGGCTCCGACGTCCCGCTGGCGACCGTCGCCTCCGACAACGAGGGTATGGGCGCCCAGGCAGCCGAGAAACTCGTCGAGCTGACCGGCGGCGAGGGCAAGGTCGCGATCATCGCGCACGGCGAGGTCGGCACGGCCGCGGCCCGACGTGACGGCTTCAGGGACTACATCGAGCAGAACGCTCCCGGCATGGAGGTCGTCGACGTCCAGAACGGCGAATCCGATCCTGCCAAGTCCCGTGACAAGGCTCAGGGCATTTTGCAGGCGCACCCGGACCTGGTCGGCTTCTTCGGCACCGACGACGACTCGACCATCGCCATCGCCGACGAGGTCGACGCGAAGGGCCTGCACATCAAGGTCGTCGGCATCGACTCCTCGCCTGACGTCCTGACGCTTCTCACGGAGGGCAAGATTGCCGGCGTCATCGTCCAGAACCCCTTCAACATGGGATACCAGACGGTCGAGTTGCTGGTGAACGCCTCGAAGGGCGAAGAGCCCACCGAGAAGAACATCGTCTCGGAGTCGATCTGGGTTACCCCGGACAACATCGACAGCGAGGAAGTTCAGCAGGTCATCGGCTGACGTTGAACCAACGGAGGCGCCCCCGCAGACGAAGTTCTGTGGGGGCGTCTTTCGTGCGTCGGTTGAGCCGGGCGGTGCGTTGGTTGAGCGGGGCCGTGCGTTGGTTGAGCCGGGCGGTGAGGTACGAGCGGCCCGTGACGAAACCATCGTGGACCTTGTCTGGCGACTGTGGTCGGGTGCCTGCACCGTG
>NZ_FQZG01000047.1 GCF_900141915.1 Tessaracoccus bendigoensis DSM 12906
GCCCGGCTCAACCAACTGTGAGTGGGCGGCTCGTTCCTCTCGGCCCGGCTCAACCAACTTTGGCTGGGCCGGTCCACAAACCTCTCACCCCTTGCCTTCGCCTACCTTAACGTGAGATTGTTACCGGGAACATGCTGGCGAAGGTGCCACATGAGTCAACTGGGTCCGCCCCCCAACAGACATGCCGATGGATACCGAGCAAAGGAGCCCTACACATGCGGTCCAGATCAAGAGCAATCGCAACCGGCTTGGCCGCCGCGATCCTCTCAACCGGCCTTTTCGCCCAACCCCCGACAGCTTCGGCCGCGCCCCCCGCGCCCGTGCTCCACTACGACTTCGAGTCCGCCACGACCGCCGCCTCCGGCACCCTCATCGAGGATGTGGCGGCGAACTTCGACGGCACCGTCCAAGGCAGCGGTGCCTCGGTCGTCTCCGGACCAGGCGGCAACGGATCCGCCCTCCGACTGCCAGGCGGCGCCTCCACCTCAACCGCCGCCTACGTGACTCTTCCCCCGGGTGTGCTGACGGCAACGGGCGACGTCACCATGTCGGCCTGGGTCGACTGGGACGGCGGCCAGGTGTGCACCTGGGCCTATGCGCTCGGCACGTCGTCGAGTTCCTATCTGTTCGCCACCCCGTCGTGCGGCGGGAACCTGTTCGGCGCCGTCCGCTCGTCGTCGGAAGTGCGCGCCACGGCCACCGGCCCGCTCGGCACGAACTGGAGCCACGTCGCGGTGGTACTCAAGAGCGGTCAAAGCATCGCCACCTACCTCAATGGCGTCGAGGTCGCCCGCAGCGCGACGACGCTGACGGGTGCAGCAGCGCTCGGCAACACCACCGCCTCCGGCTACCTGGGGCGCTCCTTCTTCTCAGCCGACCCGAACTTCGCCGGCGCCATCGACGACTTCCGCGTCTACAACGCGGCGCTCAGCAGTGAAGACCTCCTCGCCGTCGGACACGACACCTATGCCGCGATCACCGCGGCAGACGCCGTCACCGGCATCGACCTGGGCGACACCTCCGCCGTCACCCGCTCCTTGACCCTGCCCACCGCTGCTGCCGGCGGTTCGACTGTGACGTGGGCCAGCAGCAACCCCGGCGTAGTCTCCCCGACGGGGGCGGTCACCCGTCCGGCGGCAGGGCAACCCGACGCGAACGTCACCCTGACGCCGACCTACACCATCGGGGATGCCTCCACGCCCGGGGCACCAATCACCGTCACCGTGAAGCCCCATGGCGAGGGCGAAACCCTCGAACCCGTCCACCACTACCCCCTGACCAGCAACTTCAACGACACCCAGGGCGGCGCACCAGCCACGGCACGAGCCGGCGCGAGCGTGACCTCCGGCGTCGGCGTCGTGCTCGATGGCGTCGACGACTACCTGTCGCTGCCCAATGATCTGATGACCGGGCTGGACGAGATCAGCGTCTCGATGGACGTCAACATCCGAGCGAGCCAGGCGACCCCCTACTTCATCTGGACGCTGGGCCGTTCGTCCACGGCCGGGTACCTGTTCACCACCGGCGACACCTACCGCACCGCCATCACGACCGGTGGATACGCGACCGAACAGAACGTGAACAAGGGCTCCGCACTGCCCCGCGACCGCTGGGTGACGCTGACCTACACCCTCGACTCGGCCGGCGTCGCGACGCTGTACCAGGACGGCGTGCAGGTCGCCCGCGCGACCGGGGTGACGGTGAAGCCGCGCGACATCGGCGGCGGCACCACCAGCAACAACCTGATCGGCCGCTCGCAGTACTCAGGCGACAAGTACCTCGCGGCCACCTTCCGAGACTTCCGCATCTATGACAAAGCCCTAACGGCCGACGAGTTGGGCTTCGCCCGCGCCCGCGCCGCCGTGACGGCCATCGACCTCGGCAACACCGCCGACGTCGCCACCAACCTGAGCCTGCCCACCACCTCGAACGGGCTGCCCGTCGTGTGGTCGTCGAGCGACCCAGGCGTCGTCGACGCCACCGGCACCGTCACTCTCGGCGCCTCGCGTGGCAGCGCGACGCTGACCGCCACCACGGCTGACGGCGGCTCCTCGGCCAGCCGTGACTTCGCCGTCACGACGTTGCCCGCCGCCAGCCTGGCCGACTACTACCAGCACCAATTCGTGCTCGACCCGGTGCTGGCCAGCGGCACCCAACTCCCCAGCCTGCCAGACGGCGTGGAGCTCGACTACGCGGTCTCCGGCGCGGGGCTCGCCCTGCGCGACGGAGCGCTGACGGCGGCTTCGGACGCCTCAGGCACCGTCACCGCCACGATCGACACCGGCGTCGGCATCGTCGAGAAGGAGTTCGCCGTCCGCGTGTTGGCCGATGCGAACCAGGTGCTCGGCTACACCCGCGCGGCCAAGTCGACCCAGGAGTACGCCGCCGGCTTGGCCAACTCGCTGCATCTCGGCCTGGCCAGGCACGGTGACGACTTTGTGGCGCTGCACGACAACACCGGCGTGCTCTTCGCGACCGGACTGAGGACGGCCGACCACCTCTATGACACGACCACGCTGCTTGAGCCGTGGATCTTCCACGACGGGGACGGCGGCTACGGGGTCGTCGCGACCATCGGCAACGCTTCCGGCGCACCACTGGCGTCGAAGTCGGGTCGCCTCGCCTACTTCACCTCCGAGGACCTGCGCCAGTTCACGTATGTGGGGGACGTCGGCGTCTCGGAGGGCGCGGTCACGTCGCCGCGGGTGATCCGCGACACGGCAACGCATACCTACCTCATCGGGTGGCGTGGAGCCGACGGGGCATGGCGGTCTGGCTCCGTCGCCTCACTCTTCGACGCCGCAACCGGCAACGAGGCCATCGGGTCGGCGCGGACCGAAGGACCTATCGTCACCGGATCCGCTCCCCTCGTCGATTTCGAGGGCGCCCGACCAGTAAACGAGATCATCGTCGACGACGCCACCGCCGATGCGCTCGAGGTTCGGTTCGGCAGGATCTACAACGATTCGGTCAGCGTCACCGGCGAAACCAGCACGACGGTCGGCCAACCGCTCGACCTGTCGACGGTGAAGGCCCGGCTCGGGTACACCGACGGTACCGAGGTCGAGCGGCAGGTGGATTGGGACGCGGCCGGGGCCGCAGCCGTCGACTGGAACAAGCCAGGCACCTACACCGTCACCGGCACGGTGCGTGACCAGAAGAACCTGTTCCCGTTGGCCGCTCGTCGAGCCGATCCGACGATCATCTACTGGGAGGGTCGATACATCATGGCCTCCACCTGGGACGACAACAACGTCGGCTCGGTCGGGCTGCCGATCCGTGTGGCCGACACCATCGCAGGCCTTGCCGATGCGCCCGAGATCCGGATCGTGAACAACACACAGTCGGCCACCGACGGCACCCGGATGATGGGCTGCTTCTGGGCCCCGGACATCATGGAGGTCAACGGTGGACTCGAGGTGTGGTTCGCGCCCTGCTATGGGACAGCCGCATGGAACCGGGTCGTGTCGACTGTCGTCCGGCTTAAGGACGGCGGTGACCCGGCCAACCCTGCCGATTGGGGAAAGCCCCTCAAGGTGCTGAAGGCCGACGGGTCGCCGCTTCAGCTCTCGGCCGCGAACCCCGGGATCAGCCTGGACATGACCCACTACCAGGACAAGGTCTCGGGCACGGAGTACGCGGTTTGGTCGCAGCGTTACACCTCCGGGTCGCACCCGGGCGGTACCGGCTCCGGCATGGCCGACGCCGAACTGTGGATCGCCGAATATGACTCGTCGACGTTCCGGCTGAAGTCGGAGCCGAAGGTGCTCAACCCGGCCGACCTGAGCTGGGAGCAGATCACCGGAGACGTGACGGAGGGTGCCTACTTCACCGTGCATGGGGGGCGGGTCTGGTTGACCTACTCGGCCTCGAACATCGACGCAACCTACGCCGTCGGCCTGATGTCCGCCCCGGAAGGCTCCGACCTCACCGACCTGGCGAACTGGACTACGAACAACGCGCCGGTGGTCAAGTCGAACCCGGCACTGAAGGAGTACGGCCCAGGCCACAGCGCGTTCTTCAACGACGAATTCGGCGACCTGTACTTCGTCTACCACGCGAAGTCGTCGACGGGTGGGTCTCGCGACGCGGGCGTTCGGCAGGTGTTCTGGGCCGCGGACGGGCAGCCGATCCTCGACATGACCGACGACGAACGGATCGCACCCGTGAACCGGCAGGTCAGCTTCACGGTCACCGTCGAACCCGGCGACTTGCTGGACGTTTCGGCCGTGGCGGTCGCACGCTGCGTGGCGGGCAAGGCCGTGCTGGCTGTGTCGGTCACCAACGGGGCTGACAAGGCGGTTTCCACCCAGGCGGTCACGGCGTACGGGACGAGGTTGCTGACGGTTCAGCCGGGCAGGACGTCGTCGGTGACGGTCAGCACGCGCGTAGCACAGTTGCCGACGGGGTCGGTGTCGATCACGGCGTCTGACGGTACGGCCAGCCGGGAATTGGAGGCGTCGTACGCTGCGACAACCTGCGGCTGACACCGGGCGCCAGGTGGTTTCGACCAGCGCCGGTTGAGCCGCCTGGTGAGGAACGAACCAGGCGTGACGAAACCACCGTGACCTTGACCAGGGACCTGTGGTCAGGTTCCTGCACCGGGCGCCAGAGGGTTTCGACACGGGCCGCTCGTTCCTCGCGGCCCGGCTCAACCAGCAGCAGGTTGAGCCGCCTGGTGAGGAACGAACCAGGCGTGACGAAACCACCGTGACCTTGACCAGGGACCTGTGGTCAGGTTCCTGCACCGGGCGCCAGAGGGTTTCGACACGGGCCGCTCGTTCCTCGCGGCCCGGCTCAACCAGCAGCAGGTTGAGCCGCCTGGTGAGGAACGAACCAGGCGTGACGAAACCACCGTGACCTTGACCAGGGACCTTGGACAGATGGCCGCGACCAGGGATCTGTGGCCGGGTTCCTGCACCGGGCGCCAGAGGGTTTCGACCAGCGCCGGTTGAGCCGCCTGGTGAGGAACGAACCAGGCGTGACGAAACCACCGCAACCTCACGCAGGAACCCTGGACAGGTCACAAACCGTGACCTGACCAGGGACCTGTGGTCAGGTTCCTGCACCGGGCGCCAGGTGGTTTCGACACGGGCGGCTCGTTCCTCGCCGCCCGGCTCAACCGGCTTCGGGCGGCTCAACCGGCTTCGGACGGCTCAACCAACGCAGCTCGCCGCAGCAGCCGGGGCCGACAACGCCAACTTCGCCGACGCGGCTGTCACGTCGAACGACACGCTGTGCGCGCCCATCGAGGCGACCCGGGTGCTGAAACTCACCGACGCCGTCTTTCCGGGGGCAACAGCGACGGCCTTCCGCACGCCGTACGGCGACGTCACGTCGACCGTCACCGCCGTCGACCCCGTATTCCTCGCCTGTGCAACCTGGACGACTCTGCCTGCGACGCATCGCGTCGTCGTCGACACCTCAACCTTCGGGTCCGGATCGGTACCCACACCTGCGAGGTGGAACATCACGCGCCGGTACTCCTGGTCCGTGATGGTCAGGATGCCGCCATGGCGCTTCTTCAACGGCCCGAAGTCGACCTCGGTCACCTTGCGCCAATCGGCCCGGTTCGTCGATGCCAGGTTGGTCGTGCTGAACGGCACATAGCCTCGGCCGACCGCATACTGGTCGGCCAGCAGCCCGTACAGTTCCGCAGCCGCACCTCGGTCGTCGACGTTGTACTCGAACAGCTCCGGCCCCTCAAGGCACGCTCCGGTAAACAGGGTGCCCGCGCTGCAGGTGCCGCTACCGCCGAGAATCGAGTTCAGCGTCCCGACAAGCACCCAGTCATTCTCCGAGCCCGACGTGGCCGGCTGGGCGGAGGCGGTCACCGTCTGCAACTTCTTCGACTTCTCGATGGTGATCTGGCCGTCGGCGGAGGCACGGTAGTACCAGTCGCCGACCTTGATCATCGTCGTGTCGATGATCGAGTGCTCCCGGTCGATCCAGTTGATCGGATCGGAGAAGGTGACGAAGTCGCGGGTGGTCGACAAGTAGATGTCGACGCTGTCACCGAACTGCGTGTTGCCGTCGGCCCGCGTGGCCCAATAGACGTAATACTGGCCGGTCTCCTCGTCCCAGAACGCCTCGGGCGCCCAGGCCATCCCGGCGTTCGGGATGCTGCCCGCCACATCGACGAACCGGGCCTCGCTCCAGTTGACGAGGTCGGTCGACTCCCAAACGACCAGGTCGAGCGAGCCCGTCTCGGTGGCCTGCGCGTTGCCCCAGCCGCCTCGCAGGTTGATGCTCAGATCGGTGGCGATCAGGAAGAAGCGGTCGCCCTCGCCGGAACGCACGAGATACGGGTCACGGACTCCGCCGTCACCCTCCCCTGGCGCGAGGCTCAGGACGGGATCGCCGTTGGCCCGGGTATCGGTGAAAGTCACCGCGTCACGGCTGGTCGCCATGTAGATCTGTTCGTCCTTCTGGCTCCCTTCGGTGCCCGTGAAGTGCGTGAACAGGTAATCGGTGGTCTCCCCCATCGTGAAGGAGCGCTTCACGTTCAGAGGGATCGTGCGGGTCGCCGTCGCGCCGTTGTAGGTAGCGGTCGCCGTCAGCGAGACAACGGTGTCGAGGCCTGACGGCCTGGTCACCTTGCCGGGCGCCACCTCTCCGACCTGCGAGGTCGACACGATCGACTCGTCGCTGGACGACCAGGCGATGGTCGACCCGTCGCGTTGGCCCAGCGTCGGCAGATGGACGTTGCCGCGCACGTCGTCGGCGTTCGGGATGACGACGGCGTCCAGGTCGCGTTGGGCGCGCTCCTGGTCCGCCGGTGCCTGCAGCACGGTGACCTCAAAGGACCTCTGGGCGCTCTGCCCGCGGACGGTGGCCGTCGCGGTGAGCGTGACGTCGGTCTCGGACGCCGCCTGGTGAACGGTCCCATCACCATCGATGACGCCGGGCTCGGAGGCCCAGGTGACGCCACCCCACGTCGGAAGCACGATGTCGTCCTCAATGCTTGTGAGGTCCTGCGTGTTGGCTGCGGCAAGGTCGATCGAGGCCACGGTCTCGGCGGCAGAATCGGATGCGTCATTGTCGGCGATCGTGCCGATCTCAGACGCCGTCAGGGCCTTGTCGTAGATCCGCACCGCGCTCATCTGGCCCCGGTAGAGCGAGTCACCGCTGTAGGCGCTGCGGCCGAGGTAGTTCATGGTGTGGACGGCGAGGTCGTTGAGGTTCGTCGCCGAGTCGGTCTTCTGCCCGACGAGGGTGCCGTCGAGGTAGAGCCGCATGGTCGAAGTGACACCGTCGACGTTGCGCTCAATGGTGGCGGCGACCGACTGCCAACGACCGACGGTCAGCGGCGTGTTCGCGGTGACGGTCTGCTCCGCGGAATAGTTGGTCTTCGAGATGCTCAGTCGGTTCTGCACCGGCTGGATGAAGAACTGGCCGGTTGCGGCATTCCCGGAACCGCCGATGTTCCAGAGGAACACCGCGCCTTGCAGGCTGGCCGGGTTCGTCTCTACCACCAGAGTCGCCGCGGTACGGCCCGCGAGCAGATTGGCTGGCAGGGCCACATGGTTTGCCCCGGTGAAGTCCAGGAAACCGCCCTTCCAGGCGTTTCCCCCGGCGACGGTGGCGTCGTTGCCGTTGCCCGACTGGTCACGCAGCGTCGAACCCGAAACCTCCGAGAAATCGTAGGCGGCCAGCAGGCCGTCGGTGGGGACGACGTTGCTCGAAGTCCCGGCGACCGTCATGGCGAACGTGTGGCTCTGGCCGCGGTGCGTGAGGGTGAGGGAGACCGGCCGGTCGTCGACCGCGCGGGTCACCTTGCCATCTGCAGTGAGGGCGCTCTGCCCTGCCGGCACGCTCCACTGGAGGTCGTTGCCCTTGAGGAGCGTGAGATCGCCCGTCACGAGCGCGTCGTCGAAGGGGTGCGCAGCAAGCAGCTTCTCCCACGCGAAATCGCGGTTGGCTTCGGCGAAGGCATCGATATCGGCGTCACTGGGCAGTGCTGCAAGCACCCTGAGATCACGGTACGAGCCGGCAATGTTGATCGGGCTCGGGTCGCGCCCGATCCGGAGCGACTGGTTCCCGAGCTGCGTCGCTCCGATCCCCTGAGAGCTGGCCTCGGCGACTAGGTCGCCGTCGACGTGGACCCGCAGCTTCCCGTCGGTGGCGCCGTCGATGGAGACGACAATGTTGTGCCAGACGTCATCGCTGGGGCGCGGGAACGGCAGCGTGACCGCGGAGGCACCTCCCTGTTGCAGCACCACCGCGGCCTGCGTCGAGGTGTAGAACGGGTTGATCCGGAGGCTGTCGGCCTTGTAGTCGGTGTGGCCGCCGTAGATCAGGAGGGCACTGTTGCTCGTCACTGAGCGCGGCTGCGTGGAGGGCAGGAGGAAGTCGAGTGAGACGGCCAGGGTGCTGCCGGTGACTTTGGCCCCCGCCGGGGTGTCGCCCGCGACGTGGTCATTGTGGGGCCGGGCGCCCAGGTCGACGTGGGTCGCCGTCCAGGTGCCGCCGTCGCGGCCGATGGATTGGCCGGGGTTGAGGGCGTCCGCGCTGAGGGCCGCCTGATTCAGCGGGAAATGGGCCACGGGCTCGGCAGCCTCTGCCGGGGTGGCCGAGAAGGCGATCGCGGTCGCCACCAGGGCTCCCGCGAGTAGCGCGGAAAGCCCACGCCTGCGGTTGTGAATGGGCATCATTGCCTCTCTGTTGCTTGTTGCAGTTCTTGGGTCAACGGTTGAGCCCGGCCACACGCCGGTTCCCGGCCACGTGCAGGTTGAGCCCCGCCACACGCCGGTTGAGCCCGGCCACCCGCGCGAAGCGCCGGGGCCGGTGACGAAACCACCGCAACCTCACGCAGGAACCCTCGACAGGCCACAAACCGTGACCTTCACCAAAGAACCTACGGTCAGGTTCCTGCACCGGGCGCCAGGTGGTTTCGACACGCGCAGGCGTCGCTGACGCTCCTTCGGCGCGGCTCAACCAACAGCCGGTTGAGCCGCCTGGTGAGGAACGAACCAGGCGTGACGAAACGCAACCCTCCGCAGGAACCCTCGACAGGTCACGAACCGTGACCTTCACCAAAGAACCTACGGTCAGAACCCTGCACCGGGCGCCAGGTGGTTTCGACACGCCTACTCGCTGGCGCTCGCCGGGCGGCTCAACCAGCTTCGGGCCGCTCGAACCTCTCGGCCCGGCTCAACCAACGCTGAGCGTCGCTCAGAA
Organism: Tessaracoccus bendigoensis DSM 12906; assembly: GCF_900141915.1. Lineage (GTDB taxonomy): Bacteria > Actinomycetota > Actinomycetes > Propionibacteriales > Propionibacteriaceae > Arachnia > Arachnia bendigoensis. The sequence continues at coordinate 9,181 of NZ_FQZG01000047.1, forward strand.
GGCGTCTTCCCACAGGGAGAGGGTCAGCACCGAGGTGTAGTCGCCGGCCGCCTGATCGATTGGGGTCTTGAGCCGCAGGTCAGCCTGGGCGGACCAACTACCCGCATCGACAACACCGGCGGAGTCCATCGCCATGGCGAGCAGTTCCCTGTCGACAAGACCGACGTTGTCGGGCGCAGCGGCGGTATCGAGCTCTGGGGCGACCTCCTCGCCCGCGACGACCTGGCCGTCGGAATCGTCATCGATCAGGTACGGGGTCCACCCCAGGTCCTTGGCCCCGAGCGCGGCCGGCCCGGTGAAGTCGCTTGCCTGGCCGACGACGTACCAGAAGTACCCATCGCCGATCTCGTCAGCGGTGCGGGTGTCCGTGACGGTCACCGTCGGAAGGGTGCCCTCGAACTCGCGAGCCGTCGGGTCGCTCGATGCGGTCTCGGTGAGCGTGACCGCGTCGTCGGCCACGGTCATGGCCAGCACGCCCGGCTCGTCGATGGCCTCGATCGAGACGTTGACATCGACACCCTGGTCGGGGCCGTGCTGGGTATCGGCAACGGCCGCGAGGCCGACGCCCGCGACGAGGAGGCCGCCGACAGCTGCAATTGACGTCCGTGTTGCGAACGACTTCATGGGAAATCAACTCCATTTCGTGTGGCCTTCGGCCGGGTTGGTGCGACGGTCGGCGACCGACGCTGATATGTGGTTCAGGTGCAGTTGAGGGCAGAGTGCCCCGCGGTCGCCTCGGTGACGCCCTCTGCGGTGGTGGTTCGGACGGTAACCTGACCGGCCTGGATGGTGGTCGTCGACGGTGAAAGCCCAAGGTTGGCAGGCGGGATAACCAGAGCCAGAGCTTGCGGCAGGGCACCCGCGAGGACACCGCCCACGCCTGCCTGAAGCCTCGTCCTGCGCATCGTTGCACTCCTAATCACTCAGTCCGTTCTGAGCCGTCACCAAATTGTTACCGGGAACACTGGCGATGTCAAGGGTTATTCGGTGTTGGCTCGTCCGTGATCTACCCGGTCAGATCAGACGACGTGCTCGGACAGCGGGATGAATCGCCCGGCATGCGGTCGCTCCGTCCGACCGTCCGACCGTCCGACCGTCCAGGCTGTACACAGATCTCTGCATGTGTGGAGGCAGTCGCAATACGGGCCTGCCTCGACGCATACAGAGATCTATGCACGCCTCAGCGCCTGGGCGGGGACGGTGGCGCGGTTTGGCCGCTGGTTGCCGGTGCAGGATCTGGTCCACAGGCTCTTGGGAGGGTCAGCGGGAATGGTCACGATGGTTTCGTCACGGGCCGTTCGTTCCTCACGGCCCGGCTCAACCAACGCGCAGCCCGGCATGCGGTCGCTCCGTCCGACCGTCCGACCGTCCGGGCTGTGCACAGATCTCTGCATGTGTGGAGGCAGTCGCAATACGGGCCTGCCTCGACGCATACAGAGATCTATGCACGCCTCAGCGCCTGGAGCGGCGACGGTGGCGCGGTTTGGCCGCTGGTTGCCGGGTTTCGTCACGGGCCGTTCGTTCCTCACGGCCCGGCTCAACCAACGCACGGCCCGGCTAAACCAACGCGCAGCCCGGCTCAACCGGCGCGCGACCCTGACTCACTCAACGCGGGGTACGGGATGGTAGCCCTCAGCGGCCAACCAGGCTCGTGCCCGGCCGAGATGGCGATCCTCAGAGAACCCGTACCAACGGGTCTGGAGTTCCGGATACCAGTCAAGCGCATCCTTGAACCGGCGGAACGCCCCCCGCCCCTGGATCGCCCACGCGAGGCGTTCCGCGACTTGTTCATCCTCCACCATGTCGATGAAGGACTCCATGTCCTGGTAGCCCGATCTGGAACCCTCGGAGCCGAACCACAACCAGCGCTCGTCGTCATCCGGGTCTCCGAGATCCCAGTCCTCCGAATCGTTGTCCCAGACGGATTTCGGCCACACCTGGCCGTCCCGAAGGTCGATCGCTCCACCACCGTCCATCGGGTCGCCCTCCAGCGACCCAGCCAACTCCTCAAGATCCACCGGCAGAGGACGCAGCAGCGGACTTGGCCCCCATCCGAGGGCCGCCTCGATCTGGACGGCGAGCTGAACGTCACCTTCCCAGTCGCGATACCGCAGCTCCTTCACACACCGACGGGCAGCGGACTCAATGTCGTCCGCGCGCTCCCGGGTGATCATGAGTACGGCATCTCCCAGCAACTGCAGCGAGTCATCGGGCCACGCCGGCCCTGAAAGCACGTCCTTCAGAAAGTCGATGTCGCCACCGTAAATGGCGGAACGCAACTCGTTTCGAGCCTCACTCTGATCCATAGCTTCCATTCTGCGCCAGAGACCGACCCGGTTCTGAAGAAGCGACCGATGTGGGCGGCACCGTCCTCTTTCCGGAACCGGGAAGCAGGCAGGTGCCCCCGCAGCGACGGGGTCACCTCACCCCCCGCAGGTGGCCCCCTGCACCGTCGACCCGATGCCGCCGAACGAGACCATGCCCGAGCCGATCGCCGCGCTCCTGGTGCTGAACGCGAGCGAGGAGGATCGCCCGGCACCCACCGTGAGCGACCTGTTGCCCCATGGGGTGACCACCTGATCGGTGACCGCAGCCTCACCCGGGTTGGTCACCGTCACCACGACCGTCACCTTCCCTGCCACGCAGCGCGTCGCCGCGGCAACGCTGACCGTCGAACGCACCGTGACGCTGGCGCTCACCTCGATCGCCGTCGACGACCTCAGCGTCCGGTCCCGCGCGTTCCACGCGGTCGAACCGCCCTCGCCGACCCAGTCGTTCAGGTTCGCCCCGATGGAGGCGACCACACCGGTCACCTCGTAGGTTCCCGGCCCGTCGATCGGGCTCACGTCCCACCGCACCGGCAGCTCAGCCGTTCCGCGACCGTAGGCCAGCTCGACCTCGGCCGTTGCCGGGAGCGCGTCGCGGACGGCGTCGGCGTCACCCTCGACGGTGAAAGCTCCCAACTCCGGCGACACCGCACTGGTCGCGTCCGCAGCCCGGACGGTGTCGTACTGGGCCCTGTTGAGCGTGACGATCCCGCCGTGCTTGGTGCTTGGCGCCATATAGAAGTCGGGGCTGTCCAGCACCGTCCAGCCGCCGTCCAGATCGGTGGTAGACAAGGGTCGGTACCCGGTCGACGGGATGACGTCGACGTAGAGGTACCAGCGGTCGTCGTCGTGCCGCTTGAACACGGCGGGGCCCTCGACTCCTCCGGCGTTGCCGCCAGCCCAACTGGCGCCGATCCTGGTCTGGATGCTGGTCCACGCCGTCGACGCCAGCCACCAGGTGGCGGACTCGCTCTTCTCCATGTAGATGCCCCGGCCGGTGCCGTTGTCCTTGGTGAGCCGGTAGGTCACGCCGTCGTTCTGGATGACGGTGGTGTCGATGACGTTGGCGCCCGTGTCGATCATGACGCCGCCGTATGCCCAGTCCTCCTGCGTGAAGTCGGTGGTGGCCCCCCAGAGGACGCGCGAGTAGGTCGTGCCCGTCTGCTCGGCGGTCGGGTACACGTTCGAGGACCAGTAGACGACGAACGCGCCCTCGCCCTCACCGTTGTAGTCGGGCACCCAGGTCGCCTCAGGTGCCCACGCCATGCCCAGATTCGCCTGCGGCACGCCGTCGCCGTCGAGCGTGACGTCGATCTGGCGCAGATCCGACCACGTGACCAGATCCTGCGACTCCCAGATGTTGAGCTTGACGCTGGCCTTCTTCGTCCAATGGCACCAGGAGGTGCAGGAGCCGGAGCCGTTGTCGCCGCCGAAGACGCGCAGGTCGGTCGCGATGATGTACCAGGTCTTCGATTCGGGGTTGTACGTCAGGTAAGGGTCCCGCACGCCAGTGGTGCCGAGTTGGGAGGCGAGGATCGCTTTTCCGCCGTTGAGCGGGTCCCACTGCTCGGGGTTGTCGCCGCGTGAGACGTCGAGGTAGATCTTCTCCGCGTATCCCGCCGAGTCTTCGATGAAGTGGACCATCAGATAGCCGAAGGCCTCGTCAGCCGCGGGTTTGGCGACCAGCGTCACGGGCACCTCGCGTGTCGCGCTGATCCCACGGACGGTGGCCCTGGCCGTCAGCGTGGCGGTCGTGGTCCCCGATTCGGGCAGGTCGGCGACCACGGCGCCGTCCTGAATCCGCAGCGCCGGGTCGGATGACTCCCAGGTCACGGCATCAGAGTAGGTGGGCAGTACCTGGATGTCGTCGTCGATGCGCAGCGGTGCGACCCCGTCGAGGATGCCGTCGACGACGGCCGCGAACTCGTCGGCGTGGACGGCGGCGTCCCGGTCCGCCACCTCGGCGATGTCCGAGGCGGGGAGCGCCCGGTCCCACACCCTGAACGCCGAGACCTCGCCCTTGAACAGCGGGTCGGGCCAGGGGGCGCGACCGATCGTGTTGAGGCTCTGGTTCGTGATCGACCCGGGCGTCAGCGTGGTGGCGGTGGTGCTGGCCAGCACGCCGTCGACGTAGAGTGAGATGGTACCCGCCTCACCGTCGATCACCGAGGTCAGGGAATACCAACGGCCCGCCTCGAAGTTGGCCTTGGCCCCCGCGTTGCGTTCGCCTCCGTTTGACGACGTGGTGATCGCGGTGCGCGGGGTGTCCTTGACGGAGGCGAAGTAGTAGGACGTGGTGTTCGCGTCGGCCCCGATGTTCCAGAGGAAGTTGTAGGAACTCTTCATCGAGGCGTCGATCTTGACCTCGGTGGAGACGGTGGCCGAGCGGGCCCCGGCCAGCAGGTCGTCCGGCAACTCGACCCAGTTGCCGCTGCCGGTCTTGGCGCCGCCGGTGAAGGTGAGCGAGTCGCCGGTCCACTGCGAGTCGTTGCCGTTGACGACCGTGGCTGCCGGGGCACCGGCCACCAGGTTGGGGACGGAGGTGCCGGTGGCCTGGTTGAACTCCCAGGCCCCGACAAGTCCGTCGTCGGGCGCTGCCTGTGCAGCAGGTGTGGTGGCAAGTGCCAGGCTCAACGAGCCGAGCACCGCCATCGCAGCTCTCAAACGCATGACATTCTCCTGATTTCAGCGGCAGTTGACCGCAGGGTAGGTGGCGTCGATCTGCTGCCCGGCCGCCTCGAAGGAGACGGTTCCGGCCGACAGCGACGCCTTGCGGGTGTTGAGCGCCTTGCTGCCCCAGTCGCCCGGGGCCACATCGGCCAGGGTTCCGGAGGCTTCGGTGCCCGTGAAGGAGACGGTGAGCGGCCCGTCGGTGAGGTTGTGCGCCCGCACCACCAGGTACGCCTTCCCGGCCACGCACCGCGTGGTCGCGTCGACTTCGACCGCGGGCTGCGAGTTCTGGCGCTGGACCCTGACGGTGTAGTCGACGGCGGTGGTGTGGTCCTGCGCGTAGGCGGTGAGCGTGATCGTCTGGTCGTCTCCCGTGAGGGGGATCTCCCGTGGCTGACGGTCGTCGATCAGGATGTCGCCGAGGAGGACGAGCCCGCTCGGGGTGTGTGGGTCGACGTTCATCGACACCTTGGTCGCGTCTTCGGCGACCGTGAGGTCGTAGTCGTAGGTGCCCGTCGTGAGGGCGGGGGCCAGGGTGGCGTCGTCGAAGCTCAGAGCCGAAAGCTGGGCGTCGGTGTCGTAGCCGGTTTTGGTGGTGGTGTAGACACCGAAGACGCCTCCAACGTAGCTGTTGCCGTTGCCGTGGAACCGGACCGTGACCACCGGGATCCGCTGACCCTCGCTGTCGAGCACGTAGTTGCCGTTCTGGTCACGCTTGTAGGAGTCCCGCGCCTCGATCCCGTCTAGCACCGTCTGGGGGATGGCGTCGTACTGGACATAGAACGTATCGGCCCCCGCCCGGTTGTTGACCGTCTCGTGCTTGAGGAGCACGTCGTTGACGTAGACGTCGAACGTGCGCCCGGCGTCACCGCCGAAGTAGCGCGCGCCGAGGTAGTTGGTGTCCGCATCGAGGTCGACGATCATGTCGTAGGAGAAGAACGCCTGCGTCGAGCGTTGCCCGTCGCGGTAGGGCTGGCCGAGCCAGACGCCCACAGAGGACAGGTTGTGCTTGTAGTTCTTGTCGGCCTCCGAGTTGTTGTCGTCGAACGACGTCAGCGAGTCGACGGTGAACTCGGCGATCCGCTGCTGCTCCTTCTCACGTCGGATCTTCGCCTGAGAAGCGGCGGAATCCGGCTCGATCAGCGTCATGTAGGTGGCGTAGCGGGCGTCGTAGAGGCTGTAGTACGGCTCAAAGGTGAGCGCGGCCGAGGCGTCGTCGACGTTTTGGAGCTTGAACCGCATGGTCGTCATGCCGTTGGCGTTGACGCCGTCTTCGATACGGACGAGGTTGGTGCCGATGTCGGCCTGCCACTGGGATGAATCGGCGACGGTGACCTCGTTTGAGAGCGACTTGTCGGCGGTGCCCATCCGCACCAGGACGCCTGCGATGTAGTCGGAGTCGACGTTGCTGCGGCTCAGCTCTGTGCCCAGCAGCACGGGGCCGTACTTGAACGCGACCCAGTCGGGGTCCTCGGAACCCGAGACGCTGACCTCCGCGGGGATCTTCCAGGTGAGCTCATCGCCCGCGGTGACGTCGACCACCGCGTAGCCGTCGACGTCTTCAATCGTGCGGGCCTCCCCGTTCACGGTCAGGGTCGGGGCGTCGGCCACCCAGTCAGGGATCCTGATCCTGAGCTTCGCCGAGGCCTCGCCGTCGCCGAGGGCGGCGACTTCGAATGTGACGGTGTCGGTGGCGGGAACGTCTGCGGTGGTGTTGAGGGAGATGTTGTGCCTGGCCGAGGAGAGCGTCGAAGAGCGGAACTGGTTGACGTAGATCGACTCGGGGTCCTCGAAGTAGATCGAGTCGCCCAGCTTGGTGTAGCTCTCGATGGCGGTGCCGTGGTCGCACCAGAACTCGTCGAAGGGGCGCCCGAATACCTTCGCGTAGCCCGCGGTCTGCGGCTGGAAGTAGGTCATCATGCCCGTTTCCGGGTTCTGCGAGGCCAGGACGGAGTTGATCAGGGTCGACTCGTAGTAGTCGGCGTACTTGCGGTCCTTCGTGATCTGGAAGAGGAGGCGGCTGAGCTTGAGCATGTTGTACTCGTTGCAGCCCTCCGCCGTCGAGTTCTCGCCGTAGCCCGACGTGCTGCCGTTGGTGGCGTGCTGGTGCAGCGTGTCCGGCTCATGGAAGTGCTCCGACTGCGAGTTGCCGCCGTTGGCGTAGGTGTGGTCGTCGATCACGATCTGCCAGAAGTTCTCGGCCGCTTCCCGGTACATGCTCAGGTCGCCCTGTTCGGTGGCGCTCAGCTGGTCGTAGAGGGTCTCGTTGTCGGTGAACAGGACGTAGCGCTTCAGGGCGCCGGTGAGTTTCGGGATGGTGGTGTTGGCGTGCTTTCCGTTGAGGACGTCGTCGCCTGCGGCGAGCTGGCGGAAGAGCGTCACCTCGTCGAAGTACTCGGCGGCCCGCTTGTGGTCGGGGTCGCCGGTGATCTCGTAAAGGTTGTAGAGGGCCTCGTTCATGCCGCCGTACTCGGTGCGCAGGATCGCGGCAGGGTCTGCCTGGCGGGACGCCCAGTTCTTCACCCAGGTGCCGAACTTCGACGCGACGTCGAGGGCGTCTTCGCCCAGGGCTGCCGGGGCGTAGCGGTAGACGTCGATCAGGCCGGCTTCCACCTTGTGCAGGTTGTAGAAGGGGACCAGTAGCCCGCTGCCCCCGGCGGGGAGCAGGTTGATGGCGAAGGGCGACACATAGCCGGCGTTGGCCGGGTCTCGGAGGGCGTAGGCGTCCTGCGTGACCTTCAGTCCGTCGACGGCAACCTGAAGCTTGGCCAGCAGTTGGTCGCGCGTGGCTTGGTCGGTCTCGGTGGCCCATGCCTGTGCCAGCGATGAGAGGTAGTGGCCGAAGAAGTGGCCCGAGAAGCGGGTGCCTGAGGTGCGCTCCCAGCCCTCGTAGGCAGTGGCGGTCGGCGTGAGCCCGGCGGTGGTGTAGAAGCCGTTGAGGAACTTCTCCGGTTCGAGGCTCAGCAGGTAGTCAACCGTCAGTTCGCGACTGTTTGTCAGGTAGTCGTCCTCGATGGTGACCGTCTGGAGGGGGACGGCCGAGAGGTAGTTTGAGGTGTCGACGCCGTCCTGGGTGACGGTGACGTCGAAGGTGCGGCTGACAGGGGTGGACCCCCCGTAGGTGGCGCTCGCGGTGAGGGTGACCACCGCATTCGCGTCTGGCGGGCGCGTGACGACGGCGACGCCGTCCTCGACCCGGATGACGGTCTCGTCGGAGGAGGACCACGAGATCTCAGACCCGCCACCGCCCTGCGTAGAGAGGGTGTGGTTGCGGGTGAGGGTCGAAGGGACGGTCAGGGAGTCGAGGTCGGCGCGGGCGATCGTCGTCGGGTCGAAGGTCGGGTCGAACTCCTGCGTCAGCGCGACGACGTCTTCAAGGGTGGCGGCCCGGTCGTAGATGCGGTACTCGTCGAGGGCGCCCTTGAGGAACGCACCCCGGTAGGTGGGTCCGTTCCAGCCGAGCGTCTTGGTGCTGGTCGACTCGGCCGTGATCACGCCGGGCGCGGTCACGGAGACGGGGTACTTGACGACCCCGCTCTGGCGTACGCCGTCGCGGTAGAACGCGACGGTCTTGGTCGCGTGGTCGAAGGTGACCACGACATGCGTCCACTTCCCCACCGGGAAGAACGCGTCGCGCGATCCTTCGACGGCGACCTTGTAGGGCTGCCCGGTCGAAGAACCGACCGAAAGAGCCAGTGGGGTAGTCGAGTTCTCGGCGGTGAGGTACCAGCCCTCCGAGTTGTAGGTCGTCTTGGACCAGGCGAAGACCTGCTCTCCCGTCATCGCCGCATCAGGGCGATACCAGAACGAGATCGTGAGGTCGGCCGGCTGAAGGTGCGCTCCGGTGCCGAGGCTGACGGCGCTCGAGCCGTTGAAAGAGAGGGCCTGGCCTGCGACCCCGTCGACGTAGGACGCGGTGCCGGTGAACATCGACACCGAGGTCGCCCGGGGGCTGGCATCGGTGAGGGTACCGTCGAAGGCGAGGCTGAGCTGTTCGCTGCCTGCGAGACCATTCGGTTCGGCGGCGGCAGGGATTGTCGGGACGACGCCGACGGCAAGTGCCGCCGCGGCGAGGACGGCGATGGGAGTACGCGGGAACTTCACTGTTTCCTCCGGGGGGTCGGTCCGTACACACCGTCATGGTGGGAAGGGACTCCCGTATGTTACCGGGAACAATCTGGGGGAGGCAAGACCTTTGAACCAATCCGGGAGCTAGCAGTCGGTTGAGCCGGGCAGCGTCGGTTGAGCCAGGCCGCACGCCGGTTGAGCCGGGGCTGCGCGACGGTTGAGCCGGGCCTCGTCGGTTGAGCCGGGCCGTGAGGAACGAACGGCCCGTGACGAAACCAACACAACCCTCCCCACAAACTCCCCCAAAGACGCCGTGACCGGGACCCCGCACCGTGCGCCAGATGGTTTCGTCACGCCTGGCTCGTTCCTCACCAGGCGGCTCAACCAGCAGCCGGTTGAGCCGGTCCCACCGCGCGAAGCGCCGGGGACCGTGACGAAACCACTCGTGACCTGACCGCGGACTCACCCAAAGAACCTGTAGCCGGGACCATGCACCGTACGCCAGATGGTTTCGTCACGCCTGGCTCGTTCCTCACCAGGCGGCTCAACCAACGCTGAGGGTCACCATGGTTTCGTCACGCCTGGCTCGTTCCTCATCAGGCGGCTCAACCAACGGCGAAGCGGCTCAACCGGCGGTCGTCGAGCCGAACGAACGCCTTCTCCTTCTCGCCGTCACGAGCACAGCCACGATGAGCGCCACCACACCCGCCCCACCCAGCAGGGTTCCTGCATCGCCCATCGTCCCTGCGTTCGGGAAGCCGGGTGAAGGGTGCTCACTCGGCACGGCCGTCGCCGTCGCCGTCGGAGTAGCGGTCTGAGTCGCCGTCGGAGCGACCGTCGGAGTCTGCGTGTCGGTGGGAAGCGGGGTGATGTTCACCTTGATAGGAACGGTGTCTTCCATGGGAAGCAGCCCGATCATTTCTTGTTCTCCTCGTTGGCCGCGCGTCGACCCTCTTCGCGAGCCTGCTCCACAAGGTCGGCGACCTTGCGCTTGTTCCGCCCCCGGTTCATGGCCAGGGCGAAGACAATCAGAAGGATGCCCAGCACGACGGCGGCCTGCGGCCAGGGAACCGCCACGATGCTGATTTCGCTGCTCACCGGCGGCACCACGACGTCGGCGGCGCGCTCACTTGCCGCCTCCGGGGTCGCATCGATCGATCCCTTGATCAGGATGGTTGGCCAGAGTTGGTCGACCCGCAAGGTGAAACTCCGGTCGTCGCCGGGTAGAAGCTCCTGCTTCGATTCACCCTCGGCTGGGAACGCGATCTCGTGGCCGCCGATCCTGAGCACCCCTTGGCCGAGGATGCGGACGTTGCCCTCGTTGACGAGCTTGAAAGTCACGGTGGCCGCACCCGGCCTGATCGGGTTCCACGATGTGTCGTAACTGGTCTCGACATCCTGGACGGCGACGGCGGCTCGAACCTCACCCGTCACCCTCACCGTCAGCCGGAACCCGACCCGAGACTCCACCCCGACCGATGAGCCGCTCTCATCCGTCGATACCTGCAGGAGCGAAGCTGAGATCCCTGCGGCGTGGTCGCCCGGCTCCGCATCCTGTGGCACCGTGATGGTCACCGGCACAACCGCGACACCCTTGGCCGGGATCGTGACCTCATCCTCCACCTGCACCCAGGTACCAATGTCGACCGACTCCTGATCAGACGGGATCGTGTTGAACCTTCCGTTCTCATTGAAGTAGCCGTCGGCCGCTCGCAGCCTGAAGGTGACCTCGTGACCGCTGAGATTGGTGACGGCGAAGTGATCCGAGGCGCTCTCCCCCGGGTCGAGTTCGAGCTCGATCATCCGGCGACCGTCGGGACCCTGCGCATCTGCCGGGGCCACCGCCCAGGTCGTGTCACCCTGTTCGTCGGTGGTGTCGCCATGGGCAAGGGTTGGAAAAAGCAGGCACAACAACACGATGAGACCGGTCACAGCCGGTCTGGTGATAGGTTTCATCGTCATTCCTCAAGGTATTGCAGCTCTGCCTTCTCGGGTACCCGATTCCCGGGAGCATACCGCCGCGGGGCGCCCGGGTCACCTCGAGTGCCCGTCAGCCGTAGGTGTCACGTGGTCCTCGGCCCTGCACCGAGCGCGGACCCTTCTTCCAACTCGGCGCCTGAGGACCCCGGAAATCGACGCGCAGCACCGTGCGCTCGCCCAGCGCCTCGTTGAGCATGGCAACCAGTTTCGCGGCGGTGTAGCGCATGGCCTGCGCCCACGCCGTCGAGTCGCACTCTACGATCAACACCCCGTTCTCGTAGTTGACCGGTTTGGCGTGCTCCGCGTTGGATTCACCCACCAGGTCGGGCCAACGGCGCAGCACCGTCGACAGCCCGATCCGGCGTTTCCAGCCGCGCTCGACGACCACCTGGTCGAGGACCGACCCCACCAGTTGCGGGTCGCGCCCGTCCGGGTGGGCACCGGAGCGCTGCTGCTCCTCAGGCCTGACGCGGCGACGGGTCTTCCTCGGAGGAGGCGGTTCAGGAAGCGCGTAGCCGTGCCCGGAAGCCTCGACGGCGGCCCTGGCGATATCCGACGCGAGCTCCAGCCCGGTCGGGTCGTGCGGCTCCTCGCTCATGCTCCCGAGGTTACCCTCGCGCCCGGCAGGCTACCTACCCGCGAGCGACCGTCGCGAAGAGTCCAAGTTGCGATTGCGACGACAGTTTCGGCGAGTAGAGGCTGGTCTCAAGCCCGACGATGGCCGCGAGGTTGTTGTTGTCGTCAACGAGCTGAAGCCCCTCGTAGACGTGCCCGCCTGCCCTCGCCGGAATCGAATAGTTGACGGTCTGTGGGATGGCCGCCTTACAGCCTGCCGTGTCACCCAGCTTGCAGAGCCCATGTCCCTCGGCCACCAGCTGACTGACCATGTGGTGCCAGACCATCTTGCCGTCGCTGGCCAGCGGGCACATGTAGGAGTGCCAGCCGCTGCCGGCCCGCCCCCGGGTGGATGCGGGAGTCACGATGCACCCGGCGCCGGTCTTTTCATAGGCTCCGAACGAGAAGCTCTGAAAGTAGGGGGCCAGCGCGGGGCTGCCGAGGCTCTGCACCCAGAGTGTGTTGCCGTCCGCCGAGCGGGGAGCCTGCCAGCTGGCAGTGGTGTCGACGAGCGTGCCGAGTGAGCGGCCAGCTCCGGTGGCTCGTTTCGAGCCGAACATGAACCCGACGGCGTTTGCGGCGTTCGGGTGCGTCTGCCCGGAAAGCTTGAGCTCGGTGAACGTCTGGCTTTGGGTGGCGGCGGCGCGGTAGGTCTCGGTGACTGCGCTGTTGGTCCAGTACAGCTTGATGCTGTTGCCCGATACGGCCTGATAGGTGCCGTACCGGACGGTCGGATTCGCCAGGAAGGAGCGGGCGGTCCGCACGTCACAGGTCCCCTTCGGTAGGGCGGCCACCTTGATCAGGCTGCGGTCGGAGGCATCCTTCGTACTGGACAGGCATCCGGTCGGACGGTTGGGAATCGCCGCGCGGAACTGCCCGAAGTCGCTCTCGACCGCCATGTCGAAGCTGTAGGCCCAGTAGCTCTCGCGGAACGTGCCGAGCTTGCCTCCCGGGTCGAGCTCAATGTTGGAGATGCGTCCGATCCCCCTGGTCTGACTACCGGCGTTGCTCTGCGTGACCACATTGCCGAGCGTGAAGTAGCGGCGACCGTTGAGGAAGGCCGGGGCCGTCGTCATGGGCGGGGCGCTCGGATACACCACCGGTGAGGTGGTGAAGCGGACCATGTTGTTGAAGATCCACTTGGTCACCCACCGGTAGCCCGAGCCTGCCGGTTCGATCACGCGGGCCTCGATGTATGAGCGGCATCCGAAGCGGCCCGTGGTGGCTGTGTCGCATTCGGTGCGCCACTTTCGTCCATCGGCTGCTGTCCAGGCGGTCTTACCTCCAACCTCACCGTAGCCGCCCACCGGGTTCCCCTTCCAGAGTGCACGGTCGGATGCCGCGTAGGTGAGGTTGTTGAAGGCCCATCCGTTCCTCTTGACGAACCGTCCTCCCTCTTGCGAGATCACGGTCGCCTGGATCTCCGTGTTGCACCGTTTGGTCCGCGAGTACGGCTCGCATGTGGTCCTCCACTGCCGCCCGTTCACCGTGTGCGTACCTGGAGTGATGTAGACGTCCACGTCGGCGCTGGCCTCCTGAACCGCGAAGGGCAGCAGCGGCAGGACCAACACCATGGCAAGCATTGAGAACAGCATCCGAAGTTTGCGCATCGCCAGATCCCCCAAGAATCCTCAAGAACAGCTACGCGTGCACAGTAGCAGGACGGTCGTTCGTGGCGTTGGCGATACTGAAACGCTCAGGTGCACCAATCCGCTTAGCTTCGTGATGTTGGTTCACTGACGAACCAACATCGCGATCTTAGGCCGGTTGATCCCCTTCGGTCGCTTGCACCGTGCCCGCCTCCACCCGGAACCGCCGCTCAGCTGCGAACTCGGGCACGTCCGAGCCGACCGCCGCGGTGATCAGTACCTGCTCCGCGTCCACGATCGCGGCCGCGAGCCTCTCGCGTCGCATCGCGTCCAACTCGGCGAAGACGTCGTCGAGTACCAATACCGGTTCGGTCCCGTCGTCACGGACGAGGGTGAATCCGCCAAGCTTCAGGGACAGCGCCAACGACCAACTCTCACCGTGCGATGCGTAACCCTTCGCCGGCAGCGACCCGATGCCGAGTTCGACGTCGTCGCGCTGGGGGCCGACCAAAGTCACCCCCCGCTGCACCTCGTCACGGCGCAGTCGCTCCATGGCCGCCAGAAGTCGCTGCGTCAGTTCCGCACGCACGTCCGCGGCCGAGGTCGCGTCGTCGAGGTCGAGGATGGTCTTGTACGACATCGAAACCTGGTTGTTTACCGGCGCGATCGTCTCGTAGGCCCGCTGTACGTGCGGCAGCACGTCGGCCAGGGTGTCGAGGCGGGCGTGGAGCAGCTCGGCACCGATGCGGGCCAATTGCTCATTCCAGACGCCGAGCGTGACCTCCTCGTCACCGCCCGATGGCTTGTGTGAACGCCCAGACATGGACTTGAGAAGGGCGTTTCGTTGTTTGAGCACCCGGTCCAGGTCCTGGCGGACCCCTGCCATCCGGGGCCAACGCGTCACCACCAGCGAATCCAGCCAGGCACGTCGATCCGAAGGGTCACCACGCACGATGGCCAGGTCCATCGGCGAGAACACCACCGTGCGCAGCGCACCGATCAGATCCCGTGGGCGTCCGAGTGGTGCCCGGTTCAGGCGGGCGACGTTCGAGCGTCCGTTGGCGATCTCGAGCTCGAGCGAGATGACCCTGTCGTCGTCGACGCCTGCTCGCACCTTTGCCCGGACGATGGCCGCGTCGGCTCCCACGCGGATCAGGGGAGCAGTGGCCGCGACCCTGTGCGATGACATGGTCGACAGGTACTCGACCGCCTCGACCAGGTTCGTCTTGCCCTGCCCGTTGGAGCCTACGAAAACGGTCACGCCGGAGGTCAGCTCGACGCTGGCCTGCCCGTAGTTACGGAAATCGGTCAGCGCCAGTTCTGTGACGAACAGGTCGGATCAGCCCTTCGAATCAGCCCGGCAGACGCATCAGCATGATGACGTGGCGGTAGTCGGTGAGCGGCTCGCCATCCATCGTCGGCAGGCCCATGATGAGACACGGCTTGCCGGGAAGGGTGAAGGAGAAGTGCGCGTATGGGGCGTCGAGAGCGGTGAGCGCGTCCAGCAGGTAGTGCGGGTTGAACCCGGCGTCGGTGATCGACTTTTCGTCGCCGACGACGTCGATGTCGGCCTCGATCGCCTCGGAGGCCTGGGCCTGGTCGCCCGTGGCCGCCTCGAGGGCGATGCTCTCGTCGTCGATCCGCATCCTCAGGGGCGTGTTGCGCTCGGCGACGAGGGAGACGCGCTTGACGGCCGCGAGCAGGTCGGCGGTGTTGACCCGCACCGAGACGGTGGCCTTCACGTCCATCAGGTGGCGAACCTTCGGGAAGGCCTGGCTCAAAAGCCGGGTCGTCGCCTCCCGGCTGCCCTTGTTGCCTTCACCGATGAAGCCGGCCAGCCCCTCGCCCTCGGCCTCGGTCGTCGAAAGTGCGATCGTGACGTGCTCTCCGGAGGTCATCGACTTCGCGGTGTCGGCCAACACTTTGCCGGGAATCAGCACGTTGGCCTCGACCTCGGGATTGCCCGGGTTCCACGTGAGTTCCTTCAGCGCCATTCGGTACCGGTCGGTCGCCAGCAGCGACAGTGCCTCGCCATTGATCTCGACCTTGATCCCAGTGAAGACGTTTAGGAGTTCGTCGCGGCCGGCGGCCACGAACACCTGCCCGACGGCCTTCTCGAACACGGCCGCCTCGACCTGCCCGGTCTCGGTGGGCATATCGGGCAGGGTCGGGTACTCGTCGACCGGGAGCGTCTGCAGCGTGAATCGGGCCTGTCCGCAGGTGAGTTCGACCTTCGAGTGGTCCGAAACGAGATCGACGGGCCGGTTCGGCAGCGAACGGGCGATCTCCGAGAGCAGACGGCCCGAAACCAGGACCGTGCCCTCGTCGCTGACGTTGGCGGAGAGGGTCACCTTCGCCGAGGTCGTCGAGTCGAAGCTCGACAGCGTCAGACCGTCGCCGTCGGCTTCAAGGAGCATGCCTGCGAGGATCGGAGCGGTCGGACGGTTGGGGAGGCTGCGGGCCACCCATGCCACCGCATCAGCCAACGCATCGCGCTCAACTCGAATCTTCACGAAACTCCCCTTTGGGCTCGTCTGGTCCGTCGACGTCCAGATATCGACGGAAACTAACAGGTCGTCGCCTGCATCATAGCGGGGTGGTACACACCCCCGCTCACTCAGCGGCGATCGCCCGGAGTGTGTCCTGACGGACGGCGCGCCTGGCCGGTCCGATTGCGGCAAGCACCCCGCAGATGGCCGCCAGAACGACGAAGACCAGCAGTTGCCACCCCGGGATGACGAGCTTGTCGATGCCCTGATCGCCGAGTAGCGACACCAGCGCCGCTCCGGCGACGACGCCGATCACCACCCCCAGAACGGCCCCCAGTGTCGCGACGATCACCGCCTCCAGCGTGATCATCAACCTGAGTTGGCCGCGGGTCAGACCGACGGCACGCAGCAGGCCGACCTCCCGGGTGCGTTCCATCACGGAGAGGGCCAGGGTGTTGACGATCCCCAACACCGAGATGATGATCGCCAACGCGAGCAGGGCGTAGATCACGGCGAATATCTGCCCGAACTGGTCGACGCGGGCATCCACATACTCGTCCACGTCTGCGAGCGCGACGCTCGGGTACTGCCTCACCGCGTCCTGCAGGCCGAACCTCGCCGCCTCGGGGTCACCGTCGGTGAACACGACCAGGCTCGAGACCATGGAGGTGTCGGCAATAAGCGCGTAGGTCTCGGGCGTGACGATTACCTGCCCGACCGGGAGCGCCGTGCCGCCGTCGTGGATGCCGGTGATCAGCACCTGGGCGGTGCCCTTCGGACTCTCAAGATCTAAGAGCTGCCCGAGCCCGAGATTGTGTGTCGCAGCGAACTCTGACGAGATGACGGCCGGACGGGCATCGCCGTCAGCGGCCAGCGAGCCTGCGATCAAATCGAGGCTGGTGCCGCGTTCGAGTCCCTCGGCGGTGGCTCCCGTGATGTCGACCGGTTCGTCCTTCCCAGGCAGCCTGACGGATGAGGAGTAGAACGCGTAGACGTCCTCGACGCCGTCGACGTCACGGGCCTGGTCGGCGAGTTTTGCGTCGAAAGGTTGGTAGGCGACCGGGGAGATGACGAAGTCGCCGCGTTGGTCAGCGGCCAGACGGTCGCCGATCGAGGCCGTGGTGCTGGCGGCGAGGATCGCGACGGTGCTGACCAGCGTCAATCCGATCATCAAGGTTGCTGCGGTCGCGGCGGTGCGGCGCGGCTGGCGCGCGGCGTTGAGTTGGGCCAGGCGACCCACCTCACCGAACAGGCGATGGAAGATTCGTCCGGCCAAGCTCACCAGTGGTGCGCCGACGACCGAGGTGGCCAGCACAGCCCCGACCAGCAGCAACGGTGTCCCGACCCCGAACCAGACGAGTGGATTCGGCACAGGCAACCAGACGGCTGAGGCCATCGCCGCCGCCCCCACCTCGATCAGCCCGATACCCACCATCGGTAGAACACCCTGCTTCTCGGGGCCGGATTGCGCGGCGGCCACCATGGCCTCAACCGGACGGGTCCTGGCTGCCCTGCTCGCCGGAAGATAGGCCGCGATCAGCGTCACCACGATGCCGATGCCGTAGGACGCGACCACCGCCTGCCATGTCATGGTCGGCACGACGGGGCCGAGGTCGATCCCGACGACCCTCAACACAGCAAGGATCGCCCACGCCAGCCCGTAGCCTGCCAACAGCCCGGCCGTTGCGCCGATGAGCCCGACGATCAGCGCCTCGATCAGCACCGAGGCTCGGATCTGGGAGCGGACCGACCCGATCGCCCTCAAGAGTGCGATCTCACGCGCGCGCTGCGCCACCAGGATCGAGAAGGTGTTCAGGATCATCAGGGTCGCGATCAGCAGGGCTATGCCTGCGAACACCAGAAGGAAAGTGTTGATGAAGCCCAACCCGACGTCGATCTGCTCCTGGATGGTGGAGGCGAGTTCCGTCCCCGTCTCGGCGACAAAACCTTCGGGCAGCACCGCCTGGACCGCGGCGGCGACCGTCTCGGCGTCCGCTCCGTCGGTCTTTTGGATCCACACCGCGTAGAAGGTGTCCGCGCCGCCCTGCACGATGGCCTGGGCCTCGGTGACGGTGAAGAACAGATAGCTGGCGCCGGCGGTCGAGCCGGCGCCGTACGTACCCGTGCCAACCAGCCGGTAGCTGCGGATCCCGTCGCGCGGGGTGGACACGCGCACCTGGTCGCCGATCGTGTACCCGCCCCGCTCGGCGGTCGCGGGGTCCAGCACGAGCTCGTCGTCTGCCTCGGGGGCACGGCCTTCGACGATCCGCGCACCGACCTGGCCGCCGACCGCCAAAGCGTCGTGCCAGTTCATCCCGATGCCGGGCGCGCCCGGGAAGGACAGCAGGTTGTCGTCTTTGTCGAGGGGGAACACCTGGGTGCTTGAGACGATGCCCTCGGCCCGCTCGACACCGTCGACCTCGGCGATCCCGGCCACCTGCTCCGGAGTCAGGTGCGGAAGCTCATCCGGGTTGACACCTTCGAACCCGACGACACCTCCGGCTTCCGCTGACACGTTGACGTCCCCGAGGGCGCCACCTACGAGCTGGTCGAAGCTGGAGCGCAACAGGTTCGTGAATAGCAGTGAACCGCAGACGAAGGCGACACCCAGCACGATCGACAACGCGCTCAACAACAGCCGGACCTTGCGGGCCCACAACGACTTGAGGGTGGCTCCGAGCATTTGCGTCAGCCTCGGGCGGCATGCCGGGCGCCGGACCGCTCGACGTCGGATTCATCGTCCGCGGGAACCCCGCGGGATGTCGGCGCGGCACTTCCGTCCCGGTAGACGGCTTCGGCGGACGGCCGACCGGGCCCGGTGTCGCCGTCGGTCCGGGGATAGATGCGGGCCACCTCCCGGAGAAGGTCGGTCTGATCGGCACCGCGGATGTCGTCGACGATGTGACCGTCGGAGAGGAAGACCACCCGGTCGGCGTAGCTCGCGGCGTGTGCGTCGTGGGTGACCATCACAACCGTCTGCCCGAACTCGTCGACACTTCGCCTGAGAAACCCGAGCACCTCGGCGGCCGAGCGGGAGTCGAGGTTGCCCGTCGGTTCGTCTCCGAAGACGATGTCCGGGCGATTCATGAGGGCGCGCGCGCAGGCGACCCGCTGCTGCTGCCCACCCGACAGCTCTGCCGGCTTGTGGGTGAGCCGGTCGGCCAGCCCGAGGACATCGATGATCTTGTCGAACCACTCGACGTCGACCTTGCGCCCGGCGATCGTGACCGGCAGGACGATGTTTTCTCGGGCGTTGAGGGTCGGGACGAGGTTGAACGCCTGGAAAATGAACCCGATGCGGTCACGGCGCAGGACCGTAAGCGGGGTGTCGGCCAGGTTGTTGACGGCGGTGTCGCCGATCCACACCTCCCCGGCCGTCGGGGTGTCCAAAGCCGCGAGCAGGTGCATGAGTGTCGACTTGCCCGAACCAGAGGGCCCCATGATCGCGGTGAACTCGCCACTGGTCACGTCGAAATCGACGTCTTCGAGGGCCGTGACGCTGGCCGAATCGGAGCCGTAGATCTTGGTGAGGCCTTTAGCCCGCGCTGCGATGCTCACTCGGCAACGGTATCAGCGAGGTCTGCACCAGGCTGATCCTCGTACAGATGCCGCACCCAGCCTGTAGAACGACCCACCCAACCCGTAGAACGACCCACACAGCCTGTTGGATCTCGCATGGACCCCACTCGCTTGCGCGTTGCTCCCCGCGTCAGCGTACGGATAGCCGGCTCAACCGCAGCCCGCCGGGTCCCCGGAAAATCGACCACTGGCCGATTCTGCTCCGTCTGTCCACGAAGATCGGCCACTGCCTTACCGTCCTGGTGTCTCGACGCTGTCTCCCAGGTCGAGTCCACGCGGCTTGGTTCAGAGCCTCCCACGACAGGGCGTGTGCCACTAACTCCAGTGCTTTCCACAGACGTGACTTTTACTCCCTTGAAGTAGTTATATCTTCTTCATACTCATAGGCCCTGTGGAACTTGTGGATAACTTCGTCGAAGCGCTAGTCAGTCGTGCTTTGAGCCTGGGGATGGGCTGTGGATGGAGCGGAAGTCACACGTGGAGGAATTGTGGAGAAGATCTGGCCCAAAAGTTATCCACAGCACTCTCCCCAGGCGTGGACACATGGTTTTCCCCAGCTCTGCCGGAGAGGTTGACGCCGTTCTTCGGCGGGACAGCCGTCGCCGGTGACCCCGTCGGCTCAGGACTGCTTGATCTGGTTGGTCAACTCGGTGACCTGGTTGTACAGCGAGCGGTCCTCACCGATCTTCTCGGTGATCTTCCGGACGGCGTGCAACACGGTCGAATGATCGCGGCCGCCGAACTTCGCCCCGATCTTCGGCAGGGACAGGTCGGTCAGCTCCCTGCACAGGTACATCGCGACCTGGCGCGCCTGCGCGATCGTCTGCACCCGACTGCTTCCGTTCAGCTCGTCGAGTGAGATGCCGAAGTACCGCGCCGACGCCTCCATGATCGTCTGTGCATCGACGGGTGTGGCGTCCTCCGGCATGAGGTCATTGAGGACCTCTTCAGCGAGTGCGACCGTCATCTCCTGCTGATTCAGGCTCGCGAGCGCGGCGACGCGGGTCAGAGCCCCCTCGAGTTCGCGGATGTTGGTGGGGATCCGTGACGCGATCAACTCCAGCACCTGCGTGCCTGCGGTCAGACGCTGGGATGCGACCTTCTTCCGCAGGATGGCGATCCTGGTTTCGAGGTCCGGTGGCTGAATGTCGGTCATCAGACCCCATTCGAAGCGCGAGCGCAGCCGAGGTTCGAGCGCTTCGAGCAGCTTCGGGGGCCGATCGGAGGTCATCACGATCTGCTTCTGCGCGTTGTGCAGCGTGTTGAACGTGTGGAAGAACTCCTCCTGGGTCTGGATCTTCGACTCCAGGAACTGAATGTCGTCGACCAGCAGGACATCGACGTCACGGTACGAACTGCGGAACTCGGCGGTGCGGTTCGAGGAGATCGCGTTGATGAAATCGTTGGTCAACTCCTCCGTCGAGACGTACTTGACGCGCAACTGCTCGTAGTAGTTGCTGACGTAGTGCCCGATCGCGTGCAGCAGATGCGTCTTGCCCAGCCCGGAGGGGCCGTAAATCATGAGCGGGTTGTACGACTTGCCTGGCGTTTCCGCGACTGCGGCGGCAGCGGCGTGCGCGAACCGGTTCGATGATCCTGCAACGAAGGATTCGAAGGTGTAGCGGGGATTCAGCCTGAGCTCAGGAGCCCTCGACCGGGGCAGCATCGGTTGAGGTGGCAGGTCCGCGGGTGGCGCCGGGTCGGCAACCGGCACCTCCAACACGAGTTCGGGGCTGATCATCACCGCGAGATGTGTGGGTTGTCCACATACTTCGCTGAGGCGATCCTCGATCTGGGCGCGGAGCCGCGTCTCGATCCGTTCGCGCGTCGTCTCATCGGCGACCGCGAGCATCATGGTGCTGCCGTGGATGTCAAAAGGAGATGTTCGACGTAGCCAGGCGCGAGATGAGACATCAAACGTCTCGACCACCCTGCCCCAAATGCCGCTCAGGTCCGCCGTCGGTGAATCGCTCACCCCACCCACTTCCCGGCGGTACGCAAGATCCGCCGTCTCATCAGTCGTCCACAAGGTTGTCCACAAGTAGGGTATAACTCTTCCACGAAATACCCCCGCGCGCGAAACCTGTGGATAACCGACGACTGTTGACGAAACTAGTGCCCGCGGGCCGGACACGCAAGGACTTTTTCGGCAACACGCGGCGTGGCGGCTGGACTACAGTCATGTTGTTTGCCTCTAAGTTGCGGCGCAGGGCGGCTCTGGTTTGGCCAACTGGGCCCTCGCCAAGTATCGTTGACCAGTCGCCATCTCACGGTGGCCACTTCCCCCTGCCCATCCGGGCAGTTGCCAACTTTCGATTTTGAGGGAGTAATCCCATGAGTAAGCGCACTTTCCAGCCGAGCAACCGCCGTCGCAGCCGTACGCACGGCTTCCGTACCCGGATGCGTACCCGCGCCGGCCGCTCGATCCTGAGCGCCCGTCGTCGCAAGGGACGCTCCGAGCTTTCCGGCTAAGGAAACCTGGCGTCCGTGCTGCCGGGTCCACGCCGCCTCAAGCGGCCATCCGATTTCGGTGCCACCGTCCGGCGGGGCTCAAGAGCAGCAACGCCGACGGTGGTCGTGC
Organism: Tessaracoccus bendigoensis DSM 12906; assembly: GCF_900141915.1. GTDB lineage: Bacteria > Actinomycetota > Actinomycetes > Propionibacteriales > Propionibacteriaceae > Arachnia > Arachnia bendigoensis. The sequence goes on from NZ_FQZG01000047.1 coordinate 31,079, forward strand.
ACGTTCGACGCACCATCGATCAAGATCCACCCGATTTCACCCGGGTGGGTTTTGTCGTCTCCAAGAAGGTGGGAAACGCCGTCACCCGCAATCGCGTCAAGCGTCGCCTACGTCACTTTGCCGGCGATCTCGACGCGCAGTTCAACACTGACGTCGTAGTCAGGGCCCTTCCTGCTGCCGCCCTCGAGCCGCAGCGTGTCCGGGACGACCTTGAAGACGCGTGGGCACGGGCGTTCGCGAGGGCTGCGGCATGCTGAAGTACCCGCTGATCTGGTTTGTGAAGGGATGGCGCAAGTTCATCTCTCCGTCATACGGCAATGTGTGCAAGTTCCACCCCTCGTGCTCCGAGTACGGGTTGGTCGCCTTGGAAACCCATGGCGCGCTGAAGGGTGTGGCACTCATCGTCAGACGACTCCTTCGATGTCACCCATGGTCGATGGGTGGCGTGGACTATGTGCCCGGGACGCAGGCAGCCGCCGCCTGGGCAGAAGAGAATTCCGATGTATCCCGGGGCCAAGCGCCCCAGTCGAATGAGGTGTGAGTTAAGTGGTCGATCTACTGGTGTCGCTCAATCTAGGCGACAGCTTCATGGGGGTGCTGTCATCGATGATGCAGCCGCTCTACTGGGCGGTGTCTGGGCTGCTCGTCTTCTTCCACTGGCTGTTCACGCCCCTACTCGGTGCCGACTCCGGCTGGACGTGGGCGCTGTCTATCGTCATGCTGACCGTCACGATCCGCACGCTGCTGATCCCCTTGTTCGTCAAACAGATCAACTCGGCACGCAGTATGCAGGTGCTGCAACCACAGCTCGCTGAGCTTCAGAAGAAGTACGGCTCCGACCGGGAACGCCTCGGCCAGGAGACGATGAAGCTCTACCAGAATGAGGGAGTCAGTCCGACGGCGTCGTGTCTGCCGATGTTGATACAGATGCCGATCTTCCTGTCGCTGTTCCGCGTGCTCCAAGGTGTCGCTGACGGAACGGTGCGGGGCCACTGGCTCAAGATCAACCCGGATCTGGTGGCTTCGCTTCAGAATGCCGAGTTCTTCGGCGCACGCCTGGCTGATCGGATCTTCCCCATCGAGACCTTCGGGGCGACCCAGGTCGTTGGCATCGTCCTCGTCGTCTTGATGGTCGGATCGTTCTTCATCACCCAGCTTCAGCTGATGCGCAAGAACATGCCTCCGGAGTCGCTGACGGGGCAGGCGGCGCAGATGCAGAAGATGATGCTGTACTTCTTCCCCGTGGTCTACGCGGGTTCCGCCGTGGTGATCCCGATCGGTGTTCTGCTCTACTGGTTCACCTCGAACCTTTGGACGATGGCGCAGCAGGGCATCCTCATCCGCAACAACCCCTCCCCCAACACGCCGGCCTTCATCGACTGGGAAGAGCGCATGCTGGCCAAGGGCAAGGACCCGGAGGCCATCGTGCTTGCACGGGCGAACAAGCGCCGCAAGCACAAGAAGGAGACTCCTGCCCCTCGTGTGGTGTCCGGTCAGGCAGCGGCCGCGGGTACCACGGCCACGGAAGAACCAACGAAGGTCGTACGTCAGCAGGTCACTCGGCAGACGGTTCGCACCACCGAAGACGGCAAGCGCATCGTGACGCGCCAGCAGCCTCAGGCTCAGTCGCGCGCCGATCGCCAGAAGAAGAAGTAGTCAGACCTACGCCCTCACGGGCAAGAGGAGAGGAACTCCCATGTCGAATCAAGAAACTGACGCAGCGCTGCTCGCAGAAGGCGACCTGGTCGCGGACTATCTCGAAGAGTTGCTGGACATCGCCGACCTCGACGGCGACATCGAGAACTCGGTCCAGGACGGGCGTGCCTACATCGCGATCGACACCGACTCGGATCTGCTGGTCGGGAAGGACGGCGAGGTCCTCGATGCGCTGCAGGAACTCGCCCGTTTGGTGGTGATGACGGAATCCGGGCATCGTTCGCGCCTGATGGTCGACGTCGCGGGTTACCGGGCGCGGCGCCGAGCGGAACTGGTGGTGCTGGCAAAGGACGCGATCGCCGAGGTTCAGGAGACTGGTGAGCCAGTTCGGATGGTTCCCATGAACGCGTACGAGCGCAAGATCGTCCACGACGAGGTCGCCGGTGCTGGTCTGGTCAGCGAGTCTGAAGGTGAGCCGCCTCACCGTCGGGTGGTCGTCAGCAAGGCGTGAGGGAGGAAGCGGAGGGACCGGCCAGGGACGCGCTGACGGAGCAGTTCCCTGAGGCCGCAGAGCAATTAAGTAGATATGTCGAGATTCTACGTACCCGGGGTCTTGAATGGGGGCTGATGGGCCCGCGCGAGGGCGATCGGATGTGGTCGAGGCATATCGCCAATTCTCTGGCCCTGCTCGACGTGGTCCCCCTCGGGCTCTCCGTCGCCGATGTCGGCAGCGGTGCTGGCCTCCCAGGGATACCGCTCGCGGTGGCACGCCCGGACCTTGAGGTGACGCTCATTGAGCCGCTTCTCAGGCGGGCCAACTTCTTGGGGATGGCCGTCGAGGAACTTGGCCTCAACGATCGCGTGAGGATCGTCCGGGGTCGGGCCGAGGAGATCTCGGGTCGTTACGACGTCGTCACCTGCCGTGCGGTGGCCCCCCTTGAGCGGCTGGTCAGGTGGACCCATCGGCTGTTCGTGCCGGGTGGGGTCCTGGTGGCGCTGAAGGGCGAGTCGGCCGAGGATGAGATCAGTGTCGCAGGCAAGATCCTCCGGTCGCTCGGGCTCTCTGCGGAGGTGCTGGAGTTGAGGGCTGCGCGCGGCGTCGAAGCGACGCGAGCCATCAGGGTGAGCCCCTCCCCCGCTGCCGGTTGAGCTCGGCCCCGGGTGGTTGAGCCCGGCCCCAGGTGGTTGAGCCCGGCCCAGCGTCGGTTGAGCCGCCTCGTGAGGTACGAGCGAGGCGTGACGAAACCATGGTGACCTTGTCCTGGGGTCTTGTGGTCGGGTTTCTGCGCGGTTCGCGGGGTGGTTTGGTTGGATATTTGCGCTTGCTGGGAGCCAGTGTTCCGCTCAGCACTGAGCCAGTAGTCCGCTGCCGATTGAGCCGGTCCGCTGGAGCCGAGTGAGCCCTGGCGCCGCCGTGCGGCCGACGGGTACCGACACACCCAGCGCGTCGCCCGACTACGGTTTGCGGCCTGGCCCACATCCGCCACGATGAGTGCGTCGCTTTGCAGTAGGAGATGGTCCCTACTGTCGACCTGAACCAGCAGCGCGATCAGTGTGTCTCCGAAGATTCGCAACGCGCCTTCCAGTAGACCTCGGATGAGCCCCTCGGCCGCGTGGTGCCTGGGGGATCATTGGGGAGGAATCACACACCGGAGGGCCGACCGATTCCTATTCCTATTCAACCCCCGCTGTGGTGGTGTCTTGGGAACCTGGCCTCCTGCGTGGGCAGAGGGTTGTCGGGACGCGTGCCGTTCCCATTGGGGGTAGACGCGCCGGGGTACTCGGTCACACGGTCCAGATCATCGTGACATCCTCTGCAAGTCTCACGGCCGGCCCCAGGACTCCTGAGTCCAGCGCCGTCACGAAACCAGTGGAAAGGCTCGTCACCAGCCTTCTGACGTCGATACGAGCCTTCTGCCGTCGATACGAGCCTTCTGACGTCGTCACCAGCCTTCTGCCGTCGTCACCAGCGATCCGGCGTCGATACCTGTGGAAAGGCTCGTCACCAGCGATCCGGCGTCGATACCTGTGGAAAGGCTCGTCACCAGCGATCCG
>NZ_FQZG01000143.1 GCF_900141915.1 Tessaracoccus bendigoensis DSM 12906
GAGGCGCTCGAACAGGGCGGAACCTCGTTCGACTCGCTGTATGTCGACATCGACGGGGAGTCTGGCTACTTCGCCAGGAGCCTCAACGTCTATGGACGTGCCGGGCAGCCGTGCAGGCGGTGTGGCACCCCCATTGTGAGGGAGGCGTTCACGAACCGCTCGAGCCACTTCTGCCCGGTCTGCCAGCGCAGAGCGGCTCGGAGATCCTTGCTTCGGCGAGCCACAACAGCGTCGTCGCCAGCCTGATCGGCACCAGCGTGCACGCGTCGAGGGTACTCGCCGCTGCCACGTCGCTCACCGGGTCTCGATCCTGGGGGACGCCACTGCCGCCGAGGTGACTGCAGCCCTACATCTGGTCGTGCCATCCTCCGGCGACCATGGTCTGGAACTTCCATCCCTCGGCGGTCCGGATCAGCAGGTCTCCGTACCGCATCTGGTGGGTGGACCCGTCCAGTGTGAAGGCGGCGTCGGTGACGACGAAGCACAGGGCCGGCGACAGGAAGACGGGCTGTCGCGTGGAATCCATGGTGACCTCGCCGTCGCTGATGACCCGGGCCATCTGAGCGAGGTACTGGCTCCGGTCGAGCAGGCCGACCAGGCCGTGGCCGTGGGCGTCGTCGGTCACCTCGTTGAGGGGGAAGGCGGCCAGGTCGGCCATCGCGTCCAGGTCCCCTTCAGCTACGAGGCTGTCGTACTGCGCGAACCAGTCAAGGACCTCCTGGATCAGTTCCGGCGTCGCGGCCGGGCCAGCCAGGTGTGTGCTCTCCATGGGGGTCTGCCTCTCAGTTGTGATTCCATCAAGGATCGGCATTGATCGTCAGGTGGTGAGGACCGGGGAAACGGGCCGTCTCGGGCTGGGCGCTGCCGACCGGGCGGGATGCCCCATGCGGAAGGTGACAAGCGCAACCATATATCATGGACGTCCCAGAACCCTGTAGCGATGCGTCCTCTGGCTCAGCGCCCATACCTAGATGAAAGTCCAAGGGGTCAGTGGTCGTAGGTGATCAGTGAGCGGAGGACGGGGGCGCTGGTTTGGTCGTTGTGCCAGATCGCGGTGTTTGAAGAACCGGGCTCCGGGTTGGGCTTCTCTCCTTTGCGGGCGGGTCGGAGCAGGTCGATAGAGTTGGTGGCGAGACGGTTCTCGAAGTCGTGGCCGACATCGACGCTGTCCTCCGACCCGCCTTCGCTCCCTCAGTAGATAAGGAACGATCATGAGCCGGCTCATCGTCAGCATGTGGACCACCGTTGACGGCTTCGTCGCGGGGCCCGACGACTCCATGGACTGGCTTCGTGCCGACGCCGATCTCATGGACTACGAGACCGGCCTGGTCGAGAACGCCGGTGCGCTGCTGCTCGGCAGGATCACGCACGGCGATTTCGCCTCCTACTGGCCCGCCGTCGCCGCCGGTGAGATCGACGCCGACGAGGGCACTCGACGCTATGCACGCCGTCTCGACCAGCTCGACAAGTTCGTCGCGTCACACTCCGGGGACGTCGCACTCTGGCCGGGAACTCACCATGTTCAGGACGCGACGGCCACCGCAATCCAGCGCATCAAGGACCAAACCGCCGGTGACGTGATCGTCTATGGCAGCCTCAGCCTGATCGCCGCACTCAACGCGCTGAGCCTGATCGACGAGTTCCATCTCATCGTCCATCCGACCCTGCTCTGTCGCGGAAGACCTCTCCTGGACGTAGACCAGCGCCCCACCCAGTTGGAGCTCATTGAGTGCCGGCCCTTCTTGTCCGGTGCCGTCCTGCTCCGGTATGGAACCATCTGGGCAAACTGACCAAGCCAGGCGAGGGCCTGTGCGTGGGCGACGTGACGCTCCCCCCTGGCGCTGGCAGACCTGGGACTGATCGACGAGTACGAGTTCCTGGCGCATCCGGTCCTGGCCGGGCACGGGCTGTCGTTGCTCGCATCATGGGTGATCCTGGAGCCGCGCATCGACCCGGTCCCGCACATCGCGCTTGACCCCTTCGACCCCCGCTTCGACCAGTCGGCGGTGGCGCGTCGCATGCGGGCCAGGCACACCACCGTCAA
>NZ_FQZG01000049.1 GCF_900141915.1 Tessaracoccus bendigoensis DSM 12906
CTAGATGTTTCCGGCATATGTCAAACCCAGGTAAGGTTCTTCGCGTTGCATCGAATTAATCCGCATGCTCCGCCGCTTGTGCGGGGCCCCGTCAATTCCTTTGAGTTTTAGCCTTGCGGCCGTACTCCCCAGGCGGGGTACTTAATGCGTTAGCTGCGGCACGGAGAACGTGGAATGTCCCCCACACCTAGTACCCACCGTTTACGGCGTGGACTACCAGGGTATCTAAGCCTGTTTGCTCCCCACGCTTTCGCTTCTCAGCGTCAGGAAAGGTCCAGAGATCCGCCTTCGCCACTGGTGTTCCTCCTGATATCTACGCATTCCACCGCTTCACCAGGAATTCCAATCTCCCCTACCTTCCTCAAGTCTGCCCGTATCGGAAGCAGGCTCAGGGTTAAGCCCTGAGTTTTCACTCCCGACGCAACAAACCGCCTACAAGCTCTTTACGCCCAATAAATCCGGACAACGCTCGCACCCTACGTATCACCGCGGCTGCTGGCACGTAGTTAGCCGGTGCTTCTTCTTCCACTACCGTCACAAAAGCTTCGTCATGGATGAAAGCGGTTTACAACCCGAAGGCCGTCATCCCGCACGCGGCGTTGCTGCATCAGGCTTCCGCCCATTGTGCAATATTCCCCACTGCTGCCTCCCGTAGGAGTTTGGGCCGTATCTCAGTCCCAATGTGGCCGGTCGCCCTCTCAGGCCGGCTACCCGTCGAAGCCTTGGTGAGCCACTACCTCACCAACAAGCTGATAGGCCGCGAGTCCATCCTTGACCGAAAAACTTTCCAACCACCCCGATGCCAGGGCAGCTCATATCCAGTATTAGCAACTGTTTCCAGATGTTATCCCAGAGTCAAGGGCAGGTTACTCACGTGTTACTCACCCGTTCGCCACTCGTGTACCCCCGAAAGGGCCTTACCGTTCGACTTGCATGTGTTAAGCACGCCGCCAGCGTTCGTCCTGAGCCAGGATCAAACTCTCCATTGAAAATTATCAGAACAACCAGCAAAAAACCGGCCGATAACTGTCAATCAGTTCGACACTGACCAAGCCCAAAACTGGACTCATCAATAATCTCAAAGAAATCCGCAACACAACCAAAACAGTTGCGCTGACGGGAACACATCACAACCAGACCAAAAAAGGCCCAACCACAATGTGCACAAAAAATTGGCATTGACTATAAAGCACGCTGTTGAGTTCTCAAGTTTCGGGTGCAACCCACACATCAACCGAACCAACCGGCACGACATCAGCTTGGGGCAACTCGACCAACCTTACCAGCAGGAATCCAGCTCGTCAAACTCGCTCGATTTCAGACCGTCAGATTGAATTATGCTCTTTTGATTGCCGAAGCAATCCATGCCTTGGAGGGAATCCCGTACTCAACCAGGTTTTCCGCTTGTCGGCACTCGTTCAACCTTAGGGTTTCGATTTCAGCTTGTCAATCTCGCTGATCTCGACCTTATGAAGAACTATTCGACCATTCAAAATGGTCTATTGCGCATCGCTTCCCACGGATTCATAATCCTAGGGCTGCTTTGCGGCAGCTCGATCAACTCTACTCAGTCCAGTCAAGCGACGCAAATCGCGCCGGTTTCAGGCCTGCATTGAGTTGTACTGCCCACGGCCCGGTCATGCCCCTATCGACGCTTTTCGCATTCTCATCAGGGCGCTTCCGTTTTGCGGCAACCTGAGCAAGCTTAGGGGCAGGTTCGACGCAGGTCAAGTCGAGGGGTTTGACGCTGGCCGCTGTCCCAGCACGAAGAGGTGGTCGACGTCATCTCCGTGCTCGATGTAGGTCTCGATCTCCACGAGGCCGGCCGCCACGATGGCGTCCCTCACCTGGCGCGGATCGTGCCTCACCCAGGGTGTGTCGACCTCCCGCCCCAACCACGTCGAACTCGTCGACACAGCGGCACCAGCGTTCAGCGCCAGGGCAAGCACCCCTTCCTCGTCGATGAGGTTGGCCAGATAGGCGACTTGTGACGCAACCTCGCTGGGCGTGTAGTGCACGAGGCTGTACCAGGCGGTGACCGCCCCCCAACCGGAGGCTGCCGGGGGACGGAGCAACCGGCGCAGGTCGGCCGCTTCGAACGCGAGGCCCGGGTGCATTCGGCGCGCCGTCTCCAGCATTGCCGGGGAGAAGTCGTACCCGATGACGTCAGCTCCTGCCCGCGCAAGGTAGGCGGTTGCAACACCGGTGCCACACCCCACATCGGCTATCGGGCGTCCCCCCGCCAAGTCCACCACGCGGTCAAGCAGCCATCGTTCAATGGGTCGTTCATCCAACCGGTCCTGATACTCCTCGCCGTAGACCTCCGCCACCGCGGCATATGTCGCCAGGATCTGCTCGTCGCGCTCGCTCGCACCATGCGCGAGGATGACCTCCCTGTCGACCTCCGGTTCCGGCCCGCCAGGACGGACGGCGTCCCCGAGCAGGTGGACCCAGCGGCCATCCTGTTGGCCCGCCCGCTTCGGCAGCAGTTCCACCAGCGGGACCTCAAGCTGGGCCATAGCCTCCAGCCTCGCTTCCACCTCCTGACGGTCCGCGAAGTGGAAGATCCGCTCGCTACGCGTCTTCAACTCACCAGCCGCCTGTGGCCCGCGCAGCAGGAGGACGGTCAACAGGGCCCGCTCGTCGTCACCCAGCCCGAGACCCTCCGACGCAATCTGTGCGTATTTGAGGGTACGTTTCCCGTAATCCATCCAGGTCACCCGGGCCAGGTCCTTCTCCTTCAACGAGCGGACGGCATCCAGCACCGTCCGCTCGTCATAGTCGACGACCGGTTCGCGACTGCTCGACTGGTTGCAGGCGGTGCGCAGCGCGTTGAGCGTCATTGGATAGCTGGCTGGGACCGTCACCTCCTTCTCCAGGAGGCATCCGAGCACCCGTTGTTCTTCTGCGGACAGTTTCGGCAGCACAACCTGACGCTACACCGAGAGCTTGGGGAGCGCGGACGCTCTCGCCCAACCGATGGGAGACGAACTAGACTCATCGAGGTTCCCGGGAGGATATACATGGGTCGCATCGTTCAGAAGTTCGGCGGATCGTCAGTTGCCGATTCGGAGTCCATCAAGCGCGTCGCGCGCAGAATCGCGCGCACCAGGGGTGAAGGACACGACGTCATCATCGTCATCTCGGCGATGGGAGACACCACAGATGAGTTGATGGACCTGGCCCTTCAGGTATCCCCCAGCCCGAAGTCGCGAGAGCTCGACATGCTGATCACGACCGGGGAGCGCCAGTCGGCCGCCCTTCTCGCGATGGCGCTGTCCGACCTCGGTGTAGAGGCGGTCTCCTACACCGGATCCCAGGCAGGCGTCATCACGACCCCGACGCACGGCAATGCGCGAATCATCGACATCACCCCAGGCAGGGTCGAGCGGGCCCTCGACGAGGGCAGTGTGGCGATCGTCGCCGGTTTCCAAGGCGTCGCCCAGACCACCAAAGACGTCACGACGTTGGGCCGTGGGGCATCGGACACCACCGCCGTCGCACTGGCCGCAGCGCTCGGCGCCGACTACTGCGAAATCTACTCCGACGTGGACGGCATCTACACCGCCGATCCCCGGATCGTGAAGTCGGCCCGTCACATCCGTGAGATCGGCTACGAGGACATGATGGAGTTGGCCGCCTCGGGCGCGAAGATTCTCCACCTGCGGTGCGTCGAATACGCGCGCCGGGAAGGGGTGCCCGTTCATGTGCGCTCCTCATTCACCGACAAGCCAGGCACCTGGGTCAAAGACCAGGCCGAGATCACCAAGGACGAGACCATGGAAGAAGCCATCATCACCGGTGTCGCGCACGACCGCGGCGAGGCCAAGATCACCGTCGCAGGGGTGCCGGACCGCCCGGGCGAGGCGGCGCAGATCTTCACCGCGATCGCCAACGAGCAGCTCAACATCGACATGATCGTGCAGAACATTTCGCGGCTGAGCGACATCAAGACCGACATCTCATTCACCCTCCCGATGGACGACGGCGCTCGCGCGATCGCCGCTTTGGAGGCCATCAAGGATCGGGTCGGTTTCGACGAATTGCTCTATGACGACCAGATCGGCAAGGTGTCCGTCGTCGGGGTCGGGATGCGTTCACACCCAGGCGTTTCCGCCCGGTTCTTCGATGCCCTGGCCAAGGTCGATGTGAACCTCCAGATGATCTCGACCTCGGAGATCAGGATCTCCGTCATCGTGGGTGCAGACGACGTCGACCGCGCGGTGCGCGCCGCCCACACCGCCTTCGGCCTGGACGCAGACTCCGAGGCGACCGTCTACGCGGGCACCGGTCGCTGACCTCATTCATGAGGCCCGTGAAGCGGCGCAGTCTGCTGTCTGTGATTGCGGTGGCGCCGCTCGCAGCGTGCGTCCGGGAACCAGAACCGTCCCCGCCGCCGTCCCCGTTCCAGCCGACCCCGACTCCCAGCCTCTGGCCCGACCGCCCAGGCGATCTCACCAGCGTCGAGGCTGTCATCTTCGACGGCGCCTTCGGGCGGGGATATGTGGACCTCGCCGCAAACGCACTGACTTCTGAGTTCCCGTCGGTGAAGGTCACCGTCTCGGCGGTGACGAATATCACGGCGGAGTTGGCCGCGCGGTTCGAGGACGGCGCGACCCCACCCGACCTGATCGACAACTCCGGCGCGGACCAGTTGGCGGTCGCACAGATGGTCGACGACTTCCTGCCCCTTGACGACGTGATCGCCTGCGAGAACTCACAAGGTGAGTTGATCTCAGACACGCTCTACGCGAACGCCCTCGACCCGGGAATCGTCAACGACAAGCTGATCAGCATCCCTTACGCGCTCTCCGTCTACGGCCTCTGGTACTCAGGCGCCACCTTCGCAGAACAGGGTTGGGCGGTCCCCACGGCGTGGGACGAGATGCTCGCCCTCGGCGCGGAGGCGAAGGCCATCGACACGTTCCTGTTCGCCTGGGGCGACGGCGCCGCCCACTACTACCAGGAGTTGGCGATCAGCTCCGCCATCAAGGAAGGCGGCGACGAGGTCCGCGTCGCGCTCGACAACCTTGAGCCCGACGGCTGGTCTCATCCCGCGGTGAGCGGCGTCCTCGAACAGCTCGAAGCCTGCGTGGCGGCGGGTCTGGTGCTGTACGGCGGGGCCTTCCAGGCCGCACAGGCCGAGTGGTCAGAGAATCGTCGGGCGTTGTTCTACCCGTCCGGCGCGTGGATCGTCCACGAGGTGGCCGACCACACCGCGGACGGGTTCGAGATGATGGCTTCACCGGTGCCGACGTTGACGAGTTCACCGACCCTGCCGATCGCGGCGGTCCACTCAACCGCGACTGAGGCGTTCCTGGTACCGGCCAGGGCGGCCAACCCGGAGGGCGGCAAGGCGTTGCTGCGCTCAATCCTCAATCCCGAGGTCGCGCAGGAGTTCACCCGAACGAACCTGATGCCGACGGTAGTGCGCAACTCGGTGCCGACCGACCTGGAGTCCAGCGCGCTCGATTCCCAGACCAGGCTGCTCGCAGACGCCGGCGACAACGTGTTCTCCTGGCGGTTCGCCGACTACTACGGGCTCGCGCCCGAGCAGGATCTGCTGTGGGCACAGTTCCTGTCGGGTCAACTCACGGCCCTGTCGCTGGCCAACCAATTGCAGGCGCTAAGCGACCGGGTGCGAAACGACCCGACCGTCGAGCGCTACACCGTCTCCTGAGCGGGATTCATCGCCGACGACCGGTGCCGAAGATGCCCCGGATGATCTCGCGGCCGGCCGTGCGCATCAGGTCCTTGAACACGGGCGAGCCCGTGACCTGCTCGACCAGCGTCGGATTCTCCTTCTCCCACTTGCGCTGGGCGGCTTCGTCGGCGCGTTGCTGTTTCTCAATGCGGGCGCGCTCCTGTTCCAGTTCCCGCTGACGGCGCCGGAACTCCTTCTCCTGCCTGGCGGCGGCCTCAGCCGCCTCCTTGGTCCGCTCGTCGTCGGCCTTCTGCGCGCTCTCCGCCTCCGCCTTCCTCGCGCCTTCAGCCAGGCGCTCCGTCAGCAACTCATAGGCCGACTCACGGTCGATCGGTGTGCCGTAGCGGGCCTTCAGCGGCGACGCGGCCACGATCGCCTGCAACTGCGGCTCGGGGGTGGGGCCCATCTGCGAGGTCGGCGCCCAGATCCTGGTCCATGCCACCGGGGTCGGCGCTCCCCTCTCGCTCATCACCGTCACCACGGCCTCGCCGATGCCGAGTTGCTGCAGCAGGGCTCCGAGATCGTAAGAGGAGGTGGGGTACGTCGCGACGGTGGCTTTGAGGGCTTTGACGTCGTTCGGGGTGTGGGCGCGCATCTGGTGCTGCACCCGTGATCCGAGTTGGGCGAGGATGTCGTCGGGCACGTCCTTCGGGGTCTGCGTCACGAAAAAGATGCCCACCCCCTTCGAGCGGATCAACCGCACGGTCTGGGTGACGGAATCGACAAACGCCTTCGACGCGCCGTCGAACAGCAGGTGCGCCTCGTCGAAGAAGAACACCAGCTTCGGCAGATCCTGGTCGCCGACCTCTGGAAGGGATGAATACAGGTCGGCCAGCAGCCACATCAGGAAGGTGGAGAACAGCGCGGGGCGCGACATCAGCGTCGGCAGTTCGAGCAGTGACACGACGCCGCGGCCGTCTGGTGCGACGCGGAGCAGTTCGGACGGCTCGAACTCCGGCTCGCCGAAGAACACGTCGGCCCCCTGATCGGAGAGGGTCACCAGCGACCGGAGGATGACCCCCGCTGTGGCGGTGCTGACGCCTCCGATGCCCTTCAACTCCGCCCGACCGTCGTCGGAAGTGAGGTATCTGAGCAGTTCGACGAGGTCCTTGAGGTCCAGCAGCGCCAGCCCTGCCCTGTCCGCGTAGTGGAACACGAGGCCGAGCGACGACTCCTGAACCTGGTTCAGGCCAAGGACCTTGGCCAGCAGGATCGGGCCGAACGCGCTGACGGTGGCCCGGATGGGGGTCCCGACCCCCTCGCCTCCCAGGGCGAAGAACTCGGTCGGAAACGACTCCGCCGCCCACGGCTGCCCCTGTGCCTGTGTCCTCGCGAGCAGCTTCTCCCCAGGCTGAGGAGCGGTCGCAATGCCGCTGAGGTCGCCCTTGATGTCTGCGGCGAACACCGGCACCCCTGCTCTGCTCAGCGCTTCGGCGAGCACTTGGAGCGTGACGGTCTTCCCGGTCCCGGTCGCGCCTGCCACCAGCCCGTGGCGGTTGAACATGCCGAGGGGGATCCGGATCGGCGCATCTGATACCGGCTCACCGCCGTCGATCAGGACACCGAGGGTCGCCGACGGAGACTCGAAGGCGTATCCGGTTCGAATCTGCTCAATCTGGGTCGAATCGTTCACCGGCCCACCTTCGCACACGGGCGGGTAATGTGGAGCCGTGATCTTCAAGCGCGTCGGCGATACCCGCCCATACCCGGACCACGGCTACACCCAGAAGCAATGGGTCGCCATCGCACCCAACCAGGTGCGCCTTGACGAGTTGACGACCACCAAGCGCACGCTCGATCTCGAGGCGCTGCTTGAGGAGGACTCGACCTTCTACGGCGACCTGTTCGCCCACGTCGTCGCCTACCGAGGTGAGCTCTACCTGGAGGATGGCCTGCACCGGGCTCTGCGAGCGGCGCTCCAACAACGCCAGACAATGCACGCCCGGGTGCTGGAGTTGAACTAGAGTCTGCATGTCAAGGGGAGATTCCCCCGATCCGAAGAAGGAGAATCAGGCAGCGTGCGCATCTTCAGGCTCATCGCAACCCCGGTTATCCTGCTCGGATTGCTCGGCCTATTGGCCTGGGGCGCCTTCTGGGGCTGGAACTCGTTGACGGCGCCGTTGCCGTCCCCCTCGCCGACCCCCTGCGTGACAAGGTCGTCGGAGACCATCAACGTGACGCAGGTCAGCGTCAGGATATTCAACGGCGGCTACACCACCGGCCAGGCCAGCAGGGCCAGGACCAGGCTTGAGGCATTCGGATTCCAGGGGATCCGCATCTACAACACCGAAGACGACGGTATGGTCAAGGAGGTCACGATCCGGGCCAACAAGACCCAGGTCGCCCAGATCCGGCTCGTCGCGTCCCAGTTCGTCGACCCGGTGATCGAGCACGACGACCGCGTCGACGGCACCGTAGACATCATCCTGCCCACCGACCCTCCGGTCTACAACGAGAAGCCGTTCTTCCAGGTGAGTTCCCCGGACGGCACGATCTGCGTCGTTCCCTCACCCACGCCGTCTCCCTCTCCTTCGCCGTCACCTAGCCGCGAGCCCTGACGGCCGGGCGCGGTCCTGACCACCGGTCGCCGAATGAGACTGTCCGAGGGCTCGGATAGGTTCTAGGCATGAGTCGACGAAGCCAGGTCAAGCGTGCCGCCCGTGCCAAGACGAGGGCCAGGGAGCGGTCAAGGAACGACCACCGGGACGGTGGCCACGACGGTTCGGCCGAGTGGCCCGGTTTCCGGTACGGGTACGGCCCCACCGCTCCACCGCCTCCCCCGCCTGGCACCTGGGAACTGCTGGAAGAGGCGCGTGCCGGACTGCCCTGGGGTCTCTGGGCTGAACGCACCCGTCCGATCCCACAGGAGACCTTCCACACCGAGGCTGAGCCGGTCTTGGTCTCCTGGGTGCTGACGGCCTATGAGATCGGCTGGCAGCCCACCGAACTCATCCGCTTCGCCCACATGAGAGGAAAATCCGAGGCCGCGGATCTGGTCCGTCTCGCCGTCGCGGCCGAACGCAGGGTGCGCTCCGGGCCGACCGCCCAAGATGCCGGCTGGCTTCAACAGTGGAGTGCGGCCGGGCTGCCCGAATCGTCGCCCGGGTGGGTTGCCCGGTGGGCCGCGACGCGAGAGAGCTGGCTCAAGGCGCTGTACAGGACGGCGATGGTGTTCGGGCAGTTGACCGTCCTCGACGTCCTTCTGCCCCCACCCCCGGGTGTCAGGGTTTCCCAGCCGACAGTGGGTCGAACTATGGGCGAGCAGACCAACCCCGTACTCACCCGTGTTCGGGCGCTGCTGGCGAAGGCGGAGTCGTCCGAGTTTGAATCGGAAGCGTTGGCCTTCACTGCCAAGGCGCAGGAACTGATCACCAAGCATGCGCTCGACCAGGCACTGCTCGCGGCCAAGGCCGACGTTGGAGCGTCGCCGAGCATCATCCGGGTTCCCCTTGATGCGCCGTATCTGGACGCGAAGGCACTGTTGCTGCAGACCATCGCCGCGGAGTCACGCTGCCGCTCCATGTTCCATCTGAGCCTGGCCATGTCGAGTGTCATCGGGTTTCCGGCGGAGTTGGAGGCGGTGGAACTGCTGTTCACCTCGCTGCTGGTCCAGGCGCAACGGGCACTCGCGGAGGCGGGTGCTGCCGCCCCTCCCGGCAGCCGGGTGCGCTCCCAGTCATTCCGGGCGGCGTTCCTGATGGGCTTCACTGCCCGCATCCAAGAGCGGCTAGCGGCAGCGAACAAGGCAGCCTTCGACGGCGCCAAGGCGGATTCTGCGGCCTACCTTCCCGTCCTCCGTGCGCAGGACAAGCGCATCGACGAGTTCGTGGAGGAACGTTTCACATCGCAGACCTCCTCGCCTGTGCGCGGCGGGTTCGACCCCCAGGGTTACCACCACGGGGTGCAGGCCGGCGACGCGGCGGCGCTCGTTGCCGGCGCCGTCGACGGCTGAACCACAGCTGGTTAAGTCAGGCATTGGGTTCGAGAAGGCCCGTGGCAAGAAACCGGCCCAACCATGAGCAAACGTGAACGGGCCCCCGGCGCTTCCACCGGGGACCCATTCATACTCGGCGGTGATGGAGGGATTTGAACCCCCGGTAGGTTTCCCTACTCTCGCTTTCGAGGCGAGCACTTTCGGCCGCTCAGTCACATCACCGTGGGAGATTTTACCCAGTCGTCCTCGAATTGACCAATCGAGGCATTGCGAACGCGGAGTTGGTCCCTGACCACGCCCAGCGCGTAGGGTGTGCCGGTGCGTGACTTTGTGGCCCTGATGCGAATCCCCGGCCTTGCCCTCGTGATCGCAACGCAACTCGCGGCCCGGTTCCCCGCAGGCATGTACTCGCTCGGCCTGCTGATGCATGTCGAGCGGACGCACGGCTCCTACACCGCGGCGGGACTCGTTCTGGCGGCGTTCTCGATCGGGATGGCGGTCGCCGCCCCAGTGGTGACTCGCCAGTTGAGCCGGGTCGGCACCACCAGACTGCTACTGGCCACACTTCTGATCTCGACCCTCTCATTCGGGCTGCTGGCCGCGGTGCCGCTGCCGCTTCCGGGGGTGATGGCGCTGGCCGCGCTCGGCGGCGCGGCCATGCCACCGGTCATCCCCACCGTCCGCACCCTGTATCCCCTGCTCGCACCCCAAAACACCCTGACAGCACTGTTCGCCCTGGACGCCTCGCTGCAGGAACTGATCTGGGTGTTCGGCCCGGTGCTGATCACCCTGCTGGTCGCGGGCTTCGGGACATCGACTGCGCTTCTGGTGGTCGTCGGCATCCAGATCGCGGGAGGGCTGCTGTTCGCGTTGGCGCGACGGGTGCGGTCCTTGCGGATTCCGACCGCTACCAGGAAGATCGGGCGCGTCCTGCAGAACCAGTCTGTGGTGCTGATGATGGTCACCTCGATGCTCATGATCGGTTCGTTCGCCGCGATCGAGGCCGCGATGGTCGCGACGTTCGGGGAAGGCTCGGTCGACGCAGGGCTGGTGCTGGCCATCTCATCGATCGGATCGCTGCTCGGCGGTCTGCTCGCCGGAAACCGGCAACTGACCAGGTGGTCGTTGACGTTGCGCATCCTGATCGTCGCCGCGGGGTTCGCCATAGCCACCACCACATCCGGCTTCGTCGGGCTCGCCGTCGCCCTGTTCGTCGCCGGGCTGGGCATCGCCCCCGCGCTGGCCGCGGTCTCGTCGGTCATCTCAAGGGCG
The DNA here is from genome assembly GCF_900141915.1 of Tessaracoccus bendigoensis DSM 12906. GTDB lineage: Bacteria > Actinomycetota > Actinomycetes > Propionibacteriales > Propionibacteriaceae > Arachnia > Arachnia bendigoensis. The sequence goes on from NZ_FQZG01000049.1 coordinate 10,911, forward strand.
GTGGCATTCTCAGACACGGCGGAGGCCTTCAGCTGGATCGGCACCGGTCAGTTGATCGGGACATCTCTGGGATCAGCATTGGCGGGGATCGCGATCGACGCGGCCGGCGGGCACGGCGGGGTCCTGGTCGCGGTGGCAATCTGCGCGTTGGCGGCGCTGGTGGCCGCCGTTTTCCGAAAGGCCCAGCCGGACATGCGGCTGGTCATCGGCGACGACGACTGACGTCACCTTCTCGCGCGGAAGAACCCGTCAAGCAGCGCCCCGCACTCCTCGGCCAACACGCCTGAGGTCACGGCCGGGCGGTGGTTGAGCCGCGGGTCGCGGACCACATCGAACAGCGAGGCCACCGCGCCCGCCTTCTCATCGAACGCGCCGAAGACCAGGTGCCCGATCCGGGCGGCGACGATCGCGCCTGCACACATCGTGCAGGGTTCGAGAGTCACGACGAGCGTGCACCCGCTCAGCCGCCACTCCCCGAGCCCCTCCGCGGCGCGCCGGATCGCGACCACCTCCGCGTGCGCCGTCGGATCACCGTGAAGCTCGCGTTCGTTGCCTGCCCTGCCGATCACGGCCCCGGAAGGGTCGAGCACGACCGCACCGATGGGGACGTCGTCATGGGCTGCGGCCGCCTCGGCTTCGTCGAGGGCCAGCCGCATCGCGTCGTGCCAGCGGGTAGCCAACTCTCAGTCGTCGAAGGATTCCACCGCGCGGTCGAACTCGTCGGCGACCTTGAGCCGCTCGGCGACCCGGCGCAGCAGTTCGTCGGAGTCCTCGTCGTAGTCGGTGGCGATGGCTTCCATCTCGAACGCCCGCAGCCCGCTGGCGGCGTACATCTCCAGGTCGCCCAGAGGTGTCTGTTCGTCGTCTTCGTCGGGCAGTTCGGCGCCGAGGAAGTCGACGACGTCGCGCGCGATGGGCCAGTCGTTGGCGGCCGTGATGTCCGACAGGAGCACCTCGACGGTGCGCCCACGGGCACGGCAGATCACGAAGAACTCGCCGTTGATCGACACCCAGCCGTCGGCACCGGAATCGCCTGGCAGGCGGGTGAGTTGGCGGATCAGTTCTTCGAGGTCGTTTGCGAGGTCGAAGTCCAGGGGCACCGCGGTCGGTTTGCCGTCCTCACGGTACAGCGCGATGACCAGGTCGATGTCGTCTTCCGACGCATCCTCAAGATCGTCGTCCTCATCATCGTCGTCGAAGTCGTCGGCATCGTCGTCGTCCTTCAGATCGAACGGCTCCGCGTCGTCATCGAACACGTCCACGACTGATTCCTTCCACGCGACTTCGTGAGTTCCCATCTTTGCACGACCGGCGCCGGGGCACACCTCGCCCCAGAGCATTCGCGCCGGGCCACTTTGTGGGAAGGTTGGTGCGTGGAAGTACGCGTAGTTCAACACCCCCTAGTCGATCACAAGCTGACGCTGCTGCGGAACAAGCTGACCCCGCAGCCGGTGTTCCGCCAACTCGTCGACGAACTGGTCACGCTCCTGGCCTACGAGGCCACTTTCGGGGTCCGCGTCACTGAGGTCACCATCGACACCCCCGTCAGCCGGACGCTCGGCACACGGCTCGCCGACCCGGCCCCGCTCGTCGTCCCGATCCTGCGGGCCGGCCTCGGGATGCTCGACGGCATGCTGCGGCTGGTCCCGACGGCGGAGGTCGGTTTCCTCGGCATGATCCGGGATGAAGAGACGCTGGAACCGATGACCTACGCCGAGCGGCTACCTCAGGACCTGTCTGGTCGGCAGTGCTACGTGCTCGACCCGATGCTGGCGACCGGGGGCTCGCTGGGCGGCGCCGTCCAGTTCCTGGTCGACCGGGGCGCCGACGACATCACCTGCGTCTGCCTGCTGGCTGCGCCAGAGGGCATCGAGCGGCTGCAGAACCTGCTGGCCGACCTCAAGGTGCCGTGTCGGCTGGTCGTCTCGGCGGTCGATGAGCAGCTCAACGAGCAGGGCTACATCGTGCCGGGGCTCGGCGATGCTGGCGATCGGCTCTACGGTTTGGCGCAATAGTTCAGCGCCGCCCGTCCCACCAGTCGAGGACCCGGGCGGCGTGGAACGTGACCCATTTCGACGGTTCGCCACCGTCGACGTCGACCTCGAACCACACGTCGCCGGGGTGTCTGCGGGCCTGGACCCAGCGCCCATCGGCTCCGCATTGCGCCCGTAGCATCAGGACGGCGTCGGCGAGGCGGGGGTCTGGGGGAACCCCGTCGTGCAGCGACGCCGTCCGGAAGTGGTCGAGCGCGGTGAGCGCGTTGTAGAAGCTGCGGAACGGGTAGGCGAACTTGTCGACCCACGGGGCGATCAGCTCTCCGTCGGAGAGGCGCCAGAGGAGTCGCCGTTCGAGCAGATACTCCTGGCCGCGGAGCCTTGACTGCGTCAGGGTGGTGTCACCGGTGCGGGTCTCGAAGTCGAGGATCCCCCGGAGGGCGTTGAGGGTGGACTGGACCGACGACACCGTCGCCCCTTCGACCCATTCACAGTTCCAGCCGCCGTCGGCGAGTTGGTGGGCGGGGAACCAGTCGCGCAGGGCTGTGACGTCGGCGCCGAGCCAGGCCCCGTTGGCGAGCGTGGCCGCGTTGATGCACACGTCGACCTCGCCGCCCCAGTACGGCAGGTCGCCGTATTCCCAGCGGGAGTTGGCGGCTATGCGGGTGGCGGTGTCGCCGAGGACGCCGCCGGGGACGCCCCACTCGCGGAGGCTGCTCAGCGACCAGTTGGTCGCCTTCCACGGCTGTCCCTCCCCCGGGTGCTCGAAATCGAATCCGGCGGGGAAGAACGCCCCACCGGCCCACTGACCGTCCTCGTCCTGCAGCGCGAGGAGCCTGGCCCCGAACCCTTCGCTCGGGACGCGGGCTCGGGTCGCCTGCCATCGCTCGGCGGGTGCGGCGAGAAGGTCGCGCTCGACCTGCCAGCGTAGGGAGGGGTCGGAGTCGAGCAGCCACCCGAGGAGGTCGTCGGTCATCCTCAGAGGCTATCTGGTGACCTCGGTGGTTCGGACTTTGGATGATCCGATAGTTTGAGGATCATGGCCAAGTCGACCGGGTGGATTCCGCAACAGCACGGCGCCTGGGCGATGATCGCCGTCCCCTACCTCACGGGTCTGGCACTCACGGCCCGCGTGCGACCCCTCGGCCTCGGCGACCTCTTCCTCGGCCTGACCTGGCTGGTCGGCTACTTCGCGTTCAACGCCGCGACGCTGACGCTGAAGGCCCCGGCGAAACGGCGCAGCCGCTACTACGTCCCACTCGCCACCTATCTCGGAGGTGCTGGCGCTTTCGGCATCATCACCCTCGTGTTCAAGGGCTGGCCGTTGCTGTGCTGGGTGCCCGCGTACGCCGTCGTGCTGGGCCTGTCACTATGGCTGGCGGGCAGCAAGCGGGAACGCGGGCTGCTGTCCGGGGTGCTCACGATCGTCGCTTCCTGCGGGCTGATGGGTGTACTTCGGGTGTCGCCGGGTGCAGCGCCTCTGACGGCGGCGGAGGCCACGACGATGGCCGCGGTGACACTGTACTTCGTCGGCACCGTCCTGCATGTGAAGGCCCTTATCCGGGAGCGAAACGACCCGGGGTCGGCGAGGCGCTCACTGACGTACCACGCGGGGTTCATGGCGCTGATCGTCGTGGCGGTGTCGCTCGGCTGGCTCGCGTGGCCGTGGGTCGTGTGGGCGGCGCTGCTGGTCGCCCGGGCCTGGTGGATGCCGAGGTCGAAGCGGACACCGATGCAGATCGGGCTGCTGGAGATCGCCATGTCGGCGGCGCTGCTAGCTCTGGTGTTTCTCGGCTGAGGCAGTTGTGATCGCTGCCAGGACCTCTCGCCCTGCCAGCGCCACGGCCCCTGCGTCCCGTGCACAGATCTCTCTATGTTTCGAGACCCCTCCCTTATAGCGCCGCCTCGACGTATGCAGAGATCTATGCACGCCCGTCGCCCGGTTTCGGGCACAGGGGGCCTGCCAGATGGCTGCATCGTCGGCCTCTGCAGGCTGTCCGCGGACTGAGGCCTTGAAACACCCGCCGAAGGGGGGTTTTCAGTAGTAGTAGGGGAACTTCGACCAGTCCGGTTTCCGCTTCTCCAGGAATGAGTCGCGACCCTCGACGGCCTCGTCGGTCATGTATGCCAGCCGGGTCGTCTCCCCCGCAAAGATCTGCTGGCCGACCAACCCGTCGTCGATCGCATTGAACGCGTACTTGAGCATCCGCTGCGCGGTTGGTGACTTGCCGCAGATCTTGGCCGCCCACTCCAGGCCGATGTCTTCGAGGTGTTCGTGGTCGATCACCCGGTTGACCATGCCCATGCGGTGCGCATCCTCGGCGTCGTGTACATCGCCCAGGAAGAAGATCTCACGGGCGAACTTCTGGCCAACCTGTCTTGCCAGGTACGCCGATCCGTAGCCGGCGTCGAACGAGCCGACGTCGGCGTCGGTCTGCTTGAACTTCGCGTGCTCCCGCGACGCGAGCGTCAAGTCGGAGACGACGTGCAGCGAGTGGCCCCCGCCCGCGGCCCAGCCGTTGACCAGGGCGATGACCACCTTCGGCATGAACCGGATGAGCCGCTGCACCTCAAGGATGTGGAGGCGACCCAGCTTCGCCGGGTCGACGCTCTCGACCGTCTCCCCCTCGGCGTACTGGTATCCGGCACGGCCGCGGATGCGCTGGTCGCCACCGGAGCAGAATGCCCAGCCGCCGTCCTTCTCGGAGGGCCCGTTGCCGGTGAGTAGGACGCAGCCGATGTCCGACGACGTCCGCGCGTGCTCGAGCGCGGTGTAGAGCTCGTCGACGGTGTGTGGGCGGAACGCGTTGCGCACCTCTGGTCGGTCGAATGCGATCCGCACGGCTGGGACATCTTTGGCGCGGTGGTAGGTGATGTCGGTGAAGTCGAATCCCTCGACGACTTCCCAGAGCTCTGGCCGGAACGGGTTGGTGGTCATGGGGCGAGCCTATCGCCGTCGGCCTCCCAGGTGCCTGCGGTCAGAAGCCGGGGCGTCGGACGGCGTCGCCGACACGGTCGGGGAAGTTGGTGATGATCGCGTCGACCCCGGATTCCGCCAGGCGTTGCGCATCTTCATCCTTGTTGACGATCCAGGTGTTGACCTTGATGCCCGCCTCGTGTGCCAGCCAGACGAAGCCCGGCTGCTGCAGCGTTCGATAGTCGGGGTTGATGGCACCTGCCCCGAACCAGTTGGCGTAGGACCAAGGGTCCAACAGTCCGTCGGTGAGCAACAGCGCCAGGTTCTCGGGTGCGACGAGGCCACGCAACTCCGCCAGGGAAAAGTGGTTGAAGGATGAGTAGAGAACCTGGTCGTCCATGCCCATCGCGCTGACGGCCTTCACCACCTCGAGCTCCATGCCTGGGTAGAGCTCGACGCTGTTCTTCAGCTCGATGTTGACGGTCAGGTTGGTCGGCCGGAACAGCTCAAGCGCCTCATTGAGCGTGGGGATCTTGAGGTTACGCCTGCCGACGAAACCGTTGGTGAAATCGCAGCGGCGGAGCTCCTCGAGTGTGAGGTCGACGACCTTGCCGACCCCGTTCGAGGTGCGGTTGATCGTTTCGTCATGGATTATGACGAGATGTCCGTCGGCCGTGCGCTGCACGTCGAGTTCGACGCCGTCCGCCGCCATGTCGATGGCGAGCTGGAAGGCGGGGATCGTGTTCTCAGGTGCGTAGGCGCACGCGCCACGGTGGGCCCAGATTGCTGTCACGCCCCCATCTTCCCACGCTTGACGGGGCGCCGCATCGCGGCTTGTTGGCGGCGGGTGGCAGGCCCGTTTTGGCGATCTGGGCTGTCATGCGTATAGTTTGTGACTGCCCAAGCGCTCGTGGCTCAACGGATAGAGCATCTGACTACGGATCAGAAGGTTGGGGGTTCGAGTCCCTCCGAGCGCGCAAACCAGGCCCCGGCTGATCAGCCGGGGCCTTGCCTGTCTCCAGCCACTCCAGCGACACCTCGGTCAACAACGCCCACAGCATCAACGTCTGCCGTGACGGCTCGACCCGCCCGTCCAGGGAGCTGTGCGTGCACAAATCTCTGTGTACGTCGAGGCAGCCGCTATCTGGGCATGCCTCCACGCATAGAGAGATCTGTGCACGGGCCAACGCCGACGAGGGTCAGTTCGCACGCCAATACCGACGCGGAGCAGCGGGATCTTCAAGGCAGGCGGTTCACCCCTGACGACGCTTCAGGGGTTGACGTTGACCGACTGCAACTCGCCGACGATGACCTCGACCTCCCGGGACAGGCTGAGCGGCAGCGTGCCTGACCATCCCCCACCAGACCAGTCCACCTCCCACTCGGACGTCCCAGAAACCGTGTAGATGCCGTCCTCCTCATAGACATACCCACACGTCGGCGACGCCACATTGTGACCACCTCGGCTCCGCACGGAACTCCATGGGGTGCCGGCACCACACACGACGTCGTCGCCGTTGCCCATCTCCCAGCGCATCCGAACCACGTTCGCCGTCAACGTCACCGTGACATCGCCTTCCGAAATCGAATCGGTGACCGGCCCCCACTGCAACTGCGACGACGGCGCCGCCCACAACCACACATTCCACCCGACAAGACCCATGGTGCGCATTGTGTCGCCGGGGGAAAGATCCCCAGCTCCGGCGCCTGAAACTCGATGCTCGCCAACAGACGCCGAGCCAGATCTTCTGGATCTGGCGCCTCCGGGGGTGTCGGCAACCACCGCAGGGCCAGCAGATTCGGATCGGGAATCCCATCGAACCCTGGACGGGCGCACTCGTAGACCTGTCCCTCGGCGCGTCCATTCCAGATCGGATCGCTCAACTCCGGCTGCACCGGGGCCAGTCGGCACCACGCTGACGCATAGGAACTCCACGATCCTATGGCCGACTCACAGGAAATTGATCGCCCCTCGAACGAACACGATCGGGGCGCCCCCGCCTGCGCCGCCCCGGGCGAAGATCCGGCTGAGTATGATCCCGATTCCGTCGACCCACTCGAATCCCACAGGTCGCAGGACCGTGTTGCCATGTCGTAACGTCTGCAGCCTGGCCCATTTGACTCACCGGGCGCTGCAAGCGCCGCCGACAACGGCAGACAGAGCAGCGCGACGAATGCGCACAACGCCGCCCTGCCTCCTAGCATTGCGCTTCCACGTTTTCGAGCAGTTCAACGCGCCAAAGACCATCAGGCCCCTCCTCCATTATGGCCGTCTCGCGATAAGTTCCGCTGCGGGGAAGGAGCGTATTGGTGTCAATATCGAAGACACGGAGTTGAGCCCCGTCCGCACAATACGTGATGGTTGCCTGTCTGGCGCTTCCCACTTTCGTGATATTGCCCACTACCACGTCGCGGAAGACACGTCCACCGTCACCCCGCAGGCGTTTCTCACGGTAGGACACGATCGAAGTGTGCACGATTGACGCCTGTCGACCCGTGGTCACGTACTGGGTCTCGGTAAGATCAGTGAGCGTCAACGGATCAGCCGCAAACTTCTCATAAACGCGCCAATACTCCTGCCAACCAGCGATGATCGCGGCGGTTTCCGGGTCCTGGGTCGGCAGATCGGCCGGGTAAGACGGAAACGACGTCGGCGAAGGAGTAGGCGTCGGCGTCGGCGTCGGCGTCGGCGAATGCACCGGCGTCGGCGTGGCGCTCGCCACAGGCGTCAGACTCGGAGGGCGATCGGGCTCAGCGCCACACCCAGCCAGCAACATCACGCAGCCGAGCGAAACAACAACCATGCGCATCCGAGCCTCCGTTGGTCAGGGTGCACCCATTGAAGCAACCCAATGGTCCAAACTGAACCCCCCTATCCGGATCTGTGGACAACCCGCCGTCGGAATCCCAGCGATCTCCACAGCCCGGCGCTGTGCGTGCACAAATCTCTGTGTACGTCGAGGCAGCCGCCATACGAGCACGCCTCCACGCATAGAGAGATCTGTGCACGAGAACCCTCGGATCGCGACGCCGACGCAACAGCACAGCGCCCCGGCACGCCTCCGTCAGCGTGCCTCGCGGCCAAGGCCTTCCAGCACCCCGCGGGCCTCCACCATCGCCGGTCCGTACCACGACAGGGAGCGCCCCGGGAACGGGAGGCAGCGCAGCGGCGCCAGGGCCTCGGGACCGTCGGACGCGCTGAACGGGTACGGTTCATCGGGCAGGAGGACGACGTCGGGCTCCAAAGCGAGGATCTCCTCGGCCGTCGTCCGGGGGTACCGTCGCCCGACCAGCCCACCGAGGTTGACCCACCCGAGCCGCTCGATGAGATCGTGACCGTAGGTGTCGGAGCCGACGATCAGCCACGGGTCGCGCCACACGGGCACGACGACCCTCAGAGACGGTCCTCGCGGCGCCGACGCCCACACCTCCTTGGCACGACTCAGCCACGCCGGGGTCGGCACGCCGAACGCCTCGCCGAACAACCGCTCCATACTGATCAGCGCCTCATCGATGCCGTCGATCCGCGTCACCCACACCGGCACCCCTGCGGCCCTCAGACGTTCGACGTCGAGCTTCCGGTTCTCCTCCTGGTTCGCCACGACGAGATCCGGTTCCAAGACGCAGATCCTGGCCAGGTCGGGGTTCTTGGTGCCCCGGATGCGGACGGCCTGCAGATCGGGCGGGTGCGTGCACCAGTCGGTGACCCCCACCAGCGCGCCTGGGACCGTCGCGGCGATCGCCTCACTCAGCGATGGCACGAGGCTGATCACCCGATGCGGCCTCCCCGCCAGGGGAACCGGGTGGCCGAGGTCGTCGACCGACTGGCCCGTCTCGGCGCCGTCCGAGTCACCGTCGCCGAGTTGCCTCACGCGAGACAGGACGGCGTCGAGCATCTGCTCGGTGAGGCGCCCGGTGAAGGTGTTGTGCTGGCTGACGTGGAAACTGCCGACCAGGGTGACGGTGCCGCCGTCGGGCAGCTCGAGCGTCACCTCCGCGGCATGCCCGAACCGGGGTTTGGGGCGCGGCACCGTCCAGCCGAGGCGTCTGGCGGCGCGCAGCACCGAATCCCAACCGAAGGCACCAAGGGCAAGGATCACCTTCAGGGTCGGTGCGAGCAGCGAAAGTTCCCGGTCGAGCCAAGGGGCGCAGGTGTCGCGTTCGGCCACCGTCGGCTTGTTCTCGGGTGGAGCGCAGCGCACCCCGGCCAGGATGCGCAGCCCGCTCAGCTCCAGCCCGTCGCCTGAGTGGGTGGCGGTCGGCTGGCTCGCGTAGCCGACCCGGTGGAGGGCGGCAAACAGCCAGTCGCCCGACTTGTCGCCGGTGAAGACCCGGCCGGTGCGGTTGCCCCCGTTTGCCGCCGGCGCTAAGCCAACCACAACGGCATTCGCGTTCTCATCACCGAACGACGGCACGGGGCGACCCCAGTAGGGCTGGTCCGCAAACGAGGCCCGACGACCCGTCACGGCCACCGACTCACGCCATTCGACCAGCCGCGGGCACGCCCGGCACACCGACACCCGGGCGTCCAACTCGGCCAGCGTCGGGGCCGTCGCCGCGAGGCCGACGACGTCACCAGGCGACGCGGCCACCGGCGTGGTGGCTGTGGCAGGGTCGCCCGGCCATCCGGTGCCCGGCGGGACCGGCGAGGTGAAGGCCGCACCGGTGATCGGATGCGGGTCGCTGGTCATGCGTCGATCATACGGAGGCCGACCCATCTGGAGGTCGTCCTCTCGGCCGCTGAGGCTCAGCGGATCGGTGGAGGCGGCGGGATCGTTCCAAGGTCAGGTGCCAGCTCAGGCCAGACAAGCAGGACGCGGCATGGCGCATGGTCAATCACGAAACGGGTGTGGCGCCCCAGACTCTGCGGCCCCAACCTGCTCCGGTCACCGTCGCGCCCGACGACCAGATAATCGGCATCGGCTGCCGCAGCGGTCACTATCCGCTCGGGCGCCCCGTCCTGCAGCCTGAGTTGAGCCGGTCGTCCTAGCCTGGCCTCGGCTCGGACGAGCATCCGCTCCGCCGCCTCCCGGGTGAGTTGGCGGTTCTCGCGCTCCGCGCGCGTCACTCGGGCGGCTCCGAGCAGCGACGGACGGCCGGGCGGCGGCGGGGAGTCGTCGCGCACGTGGATGAGAACGATTTGCGCGTCACTGACTCCGGCCAACTCTGCCGCTGCGTCGATGCAGGCCGGCCAGGTGCCTTCGCATACCCATACGACGATCCTCATCCGACACCTCCGGCAACCAGCAGTGAGAACCACAATGCCACCACGGCGGCCACGATCGCGGCTGGAGTAGCCAGTAGACCGAGCATGGTGAACTCGCGCAGCGGTGCCCGCTGATCGTGAGCGTGAAGGATCCGGCGCCAGAGAAGTGTCGCCAACGACCCGACGTAGGTCAGGTTGGGACCGACGTTGACTCCGATCAGTACTGCCAGCACCGGCCCCGCACCGGTGCTGGCTGCGAACGGCAGCAGCACCAGGACGGCCGGGAGATTGTTTACCAGGTTCGCCAGCAGCGCCGCGAGGAAGGCCCACAGAAGTAGCGTCACCAGGTCTGAGCCCTGCGGGACGATCATCGCGATGGCCGTCCCCAGGCCCCCGTCGACCACCGCCGCCACCACGACACCGAGGCACAGCACAAACACCAGGAACCCGACGTTGACGAACCCGGTAACTTCGCGAAGTGCCACCTGCCTGAGCCGCAGCGCCCGCACGAGCAGCACCGCCGCTCCAGCCAGCGCCACCCAGGCGTCCGCCACCTCGAACAACGGAGCAACCACGAAACCGGCGAGCGTGAGCGCAAGCACCGCGACCGAGAACCGCGGCACGGGCGGCGGTTCCGGTCGGCTGGAGTTGGTAGCAGGCAGGGACAGGTCAGCGGCAAAGAAGAGACGAAACGCCACATACTCGATGGCGATCGCGGCCAGCCAGGGAAGCGTCATGAGGCCGGCAAAGCCGACGAAACTTAACCCGGCCGCGGACATCGCCAGCAGATTTGTCAGGTTCGAGACGGGCAGCAGGAGCGAACCGGCGTTGGCCAGGTGCGCACACGCATACGCGTGAGGCCTGGACCGAAGCCCCAGCCCGGAGGCGGTGGCCAAAACGACGGGCGTCAGCAGCACCACTGTGGCGTCGAGCGACAAGACGGCGGTAACCGCGGCCGCCAGGACGAACACGTAGCCAAGCAGTCGGCGCCCGCTCCCCCGGCTCCGCGCCGCCATCAACGCGCCCGCGTAGCGGAACAGGCCATCCGCGTCGCACAGTTCGCTGATCACCAGAACCGCGGCCAGAAAGGCCACGACCGGGAACAGTCGCAAGACCTCGTTCCAGGCGTCCGCGAGTGGCAGCAGCCCGCCCACGACGACCACGATCGCGGCGGGTAGCGCGAAGGCGACCTCTGGGAGGCCGCGCGGGCGAACCACCGCGCCCACGAGCACGAGCGCCAGCATCGCGACCGCAACGAACTCGCCCACTTCAGCACTCTAGCTGAGGCACACCCGCTCGCTTATGTCATGCCGTGATGCGATGCCTCGTCCGGGACCGCCTCGCGTGATCAGCGAACTCGATCTCGATTCTTACCCCGTTGCCACGACGGCGCTCGACGATCAGTTCCACCGTTCGCCTCCTGGGAGGGAAGATGACTGATTCACCCGCCGATGCGCGCCATTTCCTCTTCCCGCGAGATGCAGAACCGGTCCGGGCCCGGGACTTTCGTGATGAATCCGGCGACGAGGTGCTGCCTGCGGCCGATGCGGTCCATGATGCGCGCGCCGATCGGGCCGCGCATGAACTCGAGCGTTCCCTGGTTTCGCGCCTCGACCTTCTCGTCGCGGGTCTGAGCCGCGAAGAGCCTCAGGCGCGCATCAGCGAACGCGAGCCTCTCTGCGACCTCCAGCGCCGCGATGATGCGAACGCGCTCGGCGACCTCCTCTGGGTCGTCGGCGAGCCTGGTGGCTTGCAGGTCGATGCCTTTGGTCGGGCGGCGCGGCGAATGCGGCCAGCAGGACGCCGCCCTTCAGCACGAAGTCACCGCGGCAATTCGAGAGTGCGATGCGTGCCAGCAACCCTTCGACGGCGTACAAGGAGCCTTTGGCTTTGGGTTGCCGCGAGCGCGACCGCGCTCTATTGCCGCACCCGTGCTGTTCGCCAGCCAGGTCCGACATGGTTGATGGTCCGACTGAATCACGCCGGAGGCACTTGGGGAAACGTAGGCTTCTGGCCATCCTTGGTTGAGCGTACGTCATGACGTACGCTGATGGTGGAGGTGGTTTTCCAATGACTGCTGTGAGTGCAACGTCTGCCCGGGCGAATCTGTACCGGTTGATCGACCAGGTCAACGAGGAGTCCGAGCCGTTGACCATCACCGGCCAGCGTGGCAATGCGGTGCTGGTCGGCGAGGAGGACTGGCTGGCCATTCAGGAGACTCTGTTCCTGGAGTCGGTGCCTGGGTTGGCCGAGTCGCTCCGTCGTGCCCGTGCGGAGGGGGTCGATGCGGGCTCGACCGAGCTGGACTGGTGAGTCCCTGGACTCTTGTGTATTCGCGCCAGGCCCAGAAGGACGCCAAGAAGCTGGCCTCCTCAGGACTCAAGGCGAAGGCGCATCACCTACTGGAGGTCCTGACTCAGGATCCGTTCACCACGCCACCCAAGTATGAGAAGTTGGTCGGCGACCTCGCGGGCTGCTACTCGAGACGCATCAATATCCAGCACCGACTGGTCTATGAGGTGCTCCCTGAGCGCCACGTCGTCCACATCTTGAGAATGTGGACCCACTACGAGTAGAACCTCGTCACCGATCCCGGCCCTCCTGCCCATGGCCTGACGCTCCGCCTGCCAGAGGAATAGTCAAGACCTGTGGATCGGCGTGTCATGCGGCTTGAGTGTGGTCGTCTGTTTCGGGGTGTTCTCGTTCGACGAGTTTGCCGTTGATGAAGGTGGCGCCGGCGCGGACGAGGGCGACCAGGTGGGGGGCGTTGACGGCCCGCCACCGGGTCTGGGCTGACTCGATGAGTTTGAAGGCCATGGCGATCCCGGCGGCCCTGGAGCCGGGGCCTTTGGTGATGCGTTGGCGGAGCCGGACGGTGGCGAAGGTCGACTCGATCGGGTTCGTGGTGCGTAGGTGGATCCAGTGCTCGGCGGGGTACCGGTAGAACTCGGTCAGCACGTCGAGGTCGTCGGCGATCTTGGCGGCGGCTTTGGGCCACTTGATGCCGTATTCGGCGATGAACGCTGTCGCGGCGGCTTTGGCGTGGGTGAGGTCTTCGGCGTTGTGGATCTCGGCGAGTGCGCGTTTCGCGCCGGGGTGGGCCGACTTGGGCAGCGCTGAGAGCACGTTGCCGATTTTGTGGAACCAGCACCGCTGCTCGCGGGTGGTGGGGAACACGTCCCGTAGCGCCGACCAGAACCCGAGCGCACCGTCCCCGACCGCGAGCACCGGAGCCTGCATGCCGCGGCGCTTGCAGTCGCGCAGCAGGTCGGCCCACGACTCGGCGGATTCGCGATGCCCGTCGGCCAGCGCGACGAGCTCCTTGGTGCCGTCGGCGCGGACCCCGATCATGACCAGCAGGCACACCTTGTCCTGCTCGAGACGGACCTTGAGGTGGATGCCGTCGACCCACAGGTACACGTAGTCGACGCCGGCCAGGGAGCGGCGGCCGAACCCGGCAGCCTCGTCCTGCCAGTCCCGGTTGAGCCGGGTGATCGTCGCCGCCGACAAGCCCGCACCCGAGCCGAGGAACTGCTCCAACGCCGGGGCGAAGTCCCCGGTGGACAGGCCGTGCAGATACAGCAGCGGCAACACCTCGGCCACCCGCGGCGACTTGCGTGCCCACGCGGGAAGGATCGCCGAGGCGAACCGTTTGCGCTGCCCGGTGACGTCATCGGTCCTACGGTCGTTGACACGCGGCTGGCGAACCTCGACCGCCCCCGCCGCGGTCGTGACCTGGCGGGCGGCATGGTAGCCGTTACGGACCACCATACGGCGACCCTCCTCGTCAACCAGGTCGCTGAACTGGGCGACGTAGGCGGCCACCTCGGCCTGCAACGCCGCAGCCAGCATCTTACGGGCACCATCCCGAACGATCTCGTCGAGCAGCGACACCCCGATCATCTCGTCGCCGGCATCGTCGTGGACTAACTTGAGCATGGGCGTACCTTCCCGAACCAGCGCGCCAACGCCGGCCCTTGATCAGACCTATCTGGACTTCAGATCATCCTCGGGAAGGTACGCCTACCTCACGCCACCCGCCGAGGACCGATCCACAGGTTCTGATCATTGCTCCGCGGTGCACGCCGAACTGCTTCGCCAGTGCCGCGACGCTGACTCCGTGCGCGCGGGCTGTTCGCATAGCGTCCACTTCGCTGTCGGTGAGGCGTGTTCGAGGTCGTTTGCTTGGTTCCGCCGCCGCCCCGATCAGAGGGTCATCCGGCTCTCTGACAGGGGCGGCATCCTCGCAGATGCCTTGATTCCACGCGGAAACAAGCCTCTCGACCCGTGGTCGCCTGTTCCCGTAGTGCTTGATTGCGTCCACCCCGCGCACAAGGCTCGAACCCTTGCCAATGGAAATGTTGGCGGAGGTTCGGGCCTTGGCCTGTTCGCGTCTGCGGCCCAGGCCAGGGCGTTGGCATTGACTTGGGGGTTGAGCAGCATTTCGAAGGGCCGGTTGTGTTCGACACGTATCCGGTCATCTTCATCGATGCAGATGTTGATGAAGAAGGCTTGGTCGCATAGTCCCCGATTGAACGCAGACACCCCTCCCCGACCCGGGGCAGTCAGCAATCCGGGCCCGAGCTGAGCGGGTCCGACAGCTCCACGGTCTGGCCCATCGGGTCCCGGACCACGTAACTCCAGTAGCCGACCCAGAACGGCTCGCGTCGCCAGGCCGTCACGCCGGCCGTGCGCAGGCGATCAACGGCGTCCCGGAACGCCTCGGGTGACAGCTCCACGCTCCACGATGCTGCCGCCAGCGGTGGACGTGACTCGACGCTTAGTCCGTACCCCCACCCAGGCTGAAACGACCAGTGCGGTGTGGCGGTCGACGCGGGATCGAGGAACACGGACAACTGTGCGGGACCGACGAGGTAGCCGAGGCTTTCGTCGTCGTCCCAGATTTGCTTGAGGCCGATTAGCTCCGTATAGAACCGTCGGGAGGAGTTGAGATCGTTGCAGCGCGTGTACACGAAGAAGCGATGTTCAGCCATCCAGTCACGATACTCGTCGTTGCCTGGTTGACCGGGAGGGTTCCTCCCTCCCGCACCGTGCGGCGGTTTACTCGAACTGCGACACCAGCTCCACGCACATAGCACAGTGGATCACTGCGCCTTCAGATCGCCTACCACCCCGACCGTTGGCGGACCGCAATGGTTACGCGATGACCCTGGCGTAGGCGTTTCGCGCACGGCGACGCTGTCCGGGCCGTGGCACCGCGTGACGGCATGTCAGTCGGATCCCGCAGCACCGTCCGTATGTTCGGTGGTCGGCCAGGTGGCTAGCCGTCGCCCCGCCATTGACATTGACGGGCCTGGGGCGCATAACAGATATGCGGGCCGGTGCGCACCCGTCCGACACGGTCCGGTGGGTTCGACGGACGCCCGCAAACAGTCTCTCTTACAAAGAGGAGGTTGGTTGTCGATGGAAACTGAAGGAACGGTTCCGCCGCGACCGGTGTTGTCCAAGGCCATGTTCCAGGGTCCGGCCGACGCCTATGACAGCTTCATGGGCCGCTACTCGCGGGCCCTTGCGCCCGCGTTCGGGGACTTCTGTCTGCCCTCCGTCGGCAGATTCCTCTGTTGGCTGCGGCCCCGGGGCATTGACCGCCGAAGCCGTTGACCGGCTTGGCGCGACCTCGGTGGCAGCAGCCGACCCGGTGGCTCACTACGTGGAGGCGTGTAGCCGCAACAATCCCGGCGTGGAGGTGGTGCTTGCCCCCGTAGAGGCCCGCCGTTTACGAAGGGTTCGTTCGATGCCGCGGCGGCACAACTGGTGTTCTACTTCCTGGCCGACCCTGGCCGGGCAGTTGCCCAACTGTGCGAGATGGTCAGGCCCGGAGGGCTGGTCTCGGCGAGCGTGTGGGACGGAACCGAAGGCATGGAGATGCTCAACGCCTTCTGGGAAGCCGCCGAGTCGCTGCAACCCGACGCTCCGTCGGATCAGCGCCCGCTGCGGCTCGGGCGGCCGGGAGAGTTGGCCCGTTTCTGGCGGGAGGTCGGCCTGGAAGACGTGACGGAAACCACCATGCGGGCAACGACGACCTACAGCGGCTTCGAGGAGCTGTGGAACACGTTCCTGGCCGGGATAGGCCCGGCGGGAACCTACGCCCTCTCGCTCGGCCTCGAAGGCCAGACACACCTCAAGACTGCGCTGCGGCAACGGCTCGGCCAGCCTTCAGGGCCCTTCGAACTGGCTGCAACGGCGAGGTCGGTCAGGGGCCGGGTCCCCTGGTGAGGCAACCCCCGGTCCACAACACGTCACCGCGTTAAGATCCGACAACCGGGCCGTGCATGTGCCAGGGCGCAGCGCCACCGGTCACGGTCGACCTCGCGGAAAATCCACATCAAACAGGCGATCGACTGGGCCGACGGAACTCGTTCAACCAGGTCCCCGCTGCGGTCATCGGGGCCTCGCCGGGAGCACTCGGCACCGCGCTTGCGCAGCAGAGCCTCCGCGGCGTGCTCGGCTTCTGCAACGCCAGGCAGATGACAGCCCCTGAGGCCTACATCAAGTACTCCACAGACATCTTCACCCCTCCGGTGCCCGGCGGGACCGGCGAGGTGAAGGCCGCACCGGCGATCGGGTGCGGGTCGCTGGTCATGCGCCGATCACACGGACGCGATGCGAGGGACTTGTCACTCCAAGCGGCGGAACGGATCGCACGCATGGATGATCCGGCGCCGGCGACCCGATCTCGGCCTGCGGCCGATGCGGTCCATGATGGCGCGCCGATCAGGCCGCGCATGAACTCGAGCGTGGTTGGCGCGGGCTGCAGCTCGCTCCCCGCGGAGTTGCCTAGTCAATTAGTGTCAACTATAGTCGACACATGGTCGAGGTCTACACCAGCGAGGGGTTCGACCGTTGGCTCAGAAAACTGAAGGACCGGCAGGGCAGGCTGCGGATCCTGGACCGGATCGATCGCCTCGCCCACGGGAATCCTGGCGATGTGAAGTCGGTCGGACACGGTGTACTCGAACTGCGACTGAGCTTCGGCCCTGGCTACCGGGTCTACTTCACACGACATGGCGACCGGCTGGTTTTGTTGCTGTGTGGCGGCGACAAGGCGACACAGCAACAGGACATCGAGAAGGCTCAACAACTAGCTGCCGACTGGCGTTCGAGAGAGGGCGAAGACGATGACGAAGAAGCTTGAGAAGTACACACCGTTCGATGCGGCCGACTATCTCGACGGCATCGAAGACGTTGCCTCCTACCTGGAGATTGCGCTGGAGGAATCGGCCGAGGACCCAACGGCGGTTCCCCGCGCCCTTGGTGTCATCGCCCGCTCCCAGAACATGAGCGAGCTAGCTCGTCGTGTCGGCATGAGCCGCGAGGGCCTATACAAGGCACTTTCCGATGAGGGCAATCCGACCTGGTCGACCGTCCTGAAGGTGACCAATGCGCTGGGGCTTCGATTCAGTCTGCATGCCGCCTGACCTATAAGAAGGACGCAGATGCCTCGCCTGATTCGTTGAGCCGGGCGCCCTGACCGAGGCGATGGTGCCGGCGGTCACCGTCCAGCCAGGACCTCCCGGAGCTGTTCCACCGCCCAATCCAACTGCTCGGCCTCGATCACCAGCGGCGGCATGATGCGGATCGTGTGGTCATGGGTCTCTTTCACCAGGACCCCTCGCGTCGCGAGCCGCTCCGCCACTTGGCGCCCCGACCCGACCGCCTCATCGACATCGATCCCGGCCCACAGCCCGGCGACCCGGGTCTCGGTGACCCCGTCACCGACCAGCGGGGCCAGCAACCCGGCCAGGCGCTCCCCGAGCACGGCGGCACGCTCTTGGTACTCGCCCGTGGCAAGCAGCTCGACCACCGCCAGCCCAACCGCTGCGGCGAGCGGGTTGCCGCCGAACGTCGACCCGTGCTCGCCTGGCCGCAGCACCCCGAGCACCCTTTCATCGGCGACGACTGCCGACACCGGGACGATCCCCCCGCCGAGCGCCTTGCCGAGCAGGTAGACGTCTGGCACGACGTCCTCCCGGTCGCAGGCGAATGTGGCGCCCGTGCGGCCGAGGCCGGATTGGATCTCGTCGGCGATGAACAAGACGCCGTGTCGGTCGCACAGCTCCCGCACCGCGCGCAGGTATCCGGCGGGCGGGATGATGACACCGGCCTCGCCCTGGATCGGCTCGATCAGGACGGCCGCCGTCCGCGGCGTGATCGCCGCCTCCAGCGCCGCCGCGTCGCCGAACCGAACCGACACGAAGCCGGGTGTGAAGGGGCCGAAGTCGAGGTGGGCTGACGGGTCGTCGCTGAAGCCGACGATGGTGGTGGTGCGCCCGTGGAAGTTGCCGTGCGCGACGATGATCTCCGCCTGCTCCGTCGGCACCTTCTTGACGCGGTAGGCCCATGCCCGGGCGACCTTGATGCCGCTCTCGACGGCCTCGGCGCCGGTGTTCATCGGCAGCACCATGTCCTTGCCGCACAGCCTTGCCAACGCGGCCGCGAAGGCTCCGAGCTTGTCGTTGCGGAATGCCCTGCTGGTCAGCGTGAGCCGCCCGAGTTGGTCCTGCGCGGCGGCGATCAACGCGGGATGCCTGTGGCCGAAGTTGAGGGCGGAGTACGCCGAGAGCAGGTCGAGGTAGCGGTTGCCCTCGACGTCACGCACCCAGACGCCGTCGCCGTCGGCGAGCACCACCGGCAGCGGCGCGTAGTTGCGGGCCAGGACGGCGTCCTCGGCCTCGATGCTGCGGGCCGTGGCGCCCGGCTGATCGTTCATGGTCGCCTCCTCAGTTCGAGCGTGCAGCATTTGATGTAGCCGCCGGAGCGGATGAACTCGGACAGGTCGACGGCGACCGGCCGGTAGCCGCGCTCCCGCAGCGCGGCCTGGAACCCGACGGCGTGCGGGGACATCACCACGTTCAGCCCGTCGCTGATGGCGTTGAGCCCGAGGAAGGCCCCCTCCGTCGCATCGACGACGACGGCGTCGGGGTACCGCTCCGCCAGCACGGCGCGGCTCGCGTCGTCGAATGCCTGCGGCAGGTAGGCGATGTTCGCACGCTCCACGCCGCCTGGCCCTTCGACGGGGTCGAGCACCGTCAGTGCGGTGTCGAGGTGGTAGTAGCGCGGGTCGATCAGGCGGAGTGGGACGACCTCCCTGCCGAACACGTCGGCCACCTCCGCGCGGCTCGCCGACGAGGAGCGGAAGCCGTGCCCGGCGAGGATCGTGTCGCCGACGAGCAGGAGGTCGCCCTCCCCTTCGTTGATCTCCCGCGGCGCCACGAACTCGTAGCCGTGCTCCTTGAACCAGGACTCGAAGAGGGCCGCCTCTGGTCGGCGCTGCTCGGGCCGGAAGGAGACACCGAGGGCGACGCCGTCGACGACGAAGCCGCCGTTGGCGGTGAAGACCATGTCTGGGAGGCCGGGGGCTGCCGGGATCAGCTCCACCTGGTGGCCGAGCGCGAGGTAGGTGTCGTGGAGGCGCTGCCATTGGCGCAGCGCGAGCGCGACGTCGACGGGCCGCGTCGGGTCCATCCAGGGGTTGATGCGGTAGCGGACGGCGAAGTGTTCGGGTCGGCACATCAGGTAGCGGCGGGGCTGCTGACGGCGCGCTTGGGCCGAATCCGGATCAACCCGCAGGTCAACCATGAGACGCCTCCACCTTCGTTGGGCTCGGCGCGGGAGGTCCCGCCTGCATCAAGCCTACGTCGAGTGTCGCGGCTCATCCGGCGTCGGTCGTTGAGCCGCCCGGCGAGGAACGAGCCAGCCCCGAAGCTGGTTGAGCCGCCCGGCGAGGAACGAGCCCGGCGTGACGCCCCCCAACCTGACCGCACAGTCCACTTCCAAGACCTGTGGTCGGCATTCTGCATCGAGTGCGGGAGTGGTTTCGACACGCGCTGCGTCGCTGCGCTCCTTCGGCGCGGCTCAACCAACCACGGAACACGCGCTGCGTCGCTGCGCTCCTTCGGCGCTGCTCAACCAACAGAGGTTCACCCGTCGGCCATGTCGCATTCCTGCTAGTTTGCGGCCGTCCACTGCGGCACTCTTGATCCATGCACACCGACCGCGACGCCTGCCTCCGGGCCATCCGGGCCAAGGACGCGCGCTTCGACGGGCGCTTCTACACCGGGGTGCTGACCACCGGCATCTATTGTCGACCTTCCTGCCCCGCCAGAACCCCAGCGCCCGGCAACGTGCGCTTCTTCCCCACCGCCGCCGCGGCCCAACTGGCGGGTTTCCGCGCCTGCAAACGCTGCCTCCCCGGGGCGGTTCCCGGCTCGCCGGACTGGGACACCCGCGGCGACGCCCTCGCCCGCGCCGTCCGACTGATCGACGACGGCGTCGTCGACCGCGACGGCGTCCCCGGGCTCGCCCGTCACCTCGGCTACTCGACCCGCCAGGTCCAGCGGCTCCTGATCGACGGCGCCGGCGCCGGTCCACTCGCCCTGGCCAGGGCTCGCCGCGCCCAGACGGCCCGCACGCTGCTGGAGGCGACCGACCTCCCACACGCCGACATCGCCTTCGCGGCCGGGTTCAACAGCGTGCGGTCCTTCAACGCGACGATGCAGGAGGTCTATGCGACGACGCCGCGCGAGCTGCGCAGCCGGTCGACCCGCCGTCGCGGTGTGGTCGACGGCGGGCTCACCTTCATCGACCTCGACCTCGCCGCCCGGCAGCCGTTCTGCCCCTGCAACGTTTTCGGTCACCTCATCGCCACGGCCATCAACGGCGTCGAGGCCTTCCATGACGGCGTCTACCACCGCACGCTCCGGTTGCCGGTGGGGTACGCGGTCGTGTCACTGGCGCCGTCGGGCATCGGGGCTTCGGCCCGGATCGGGCTGAGCGACCTCAGCCAGCTCCCGACCGTCGTCGCGAGGGTCCGCAGGCTGCTCGACCTGGACGCCGACCCCGTCGCCGTCGACGCCTTCCTCTCCTCAGACCCCACGTTCACGATACTGACCGCCGCGCATCCCGGACGGCGAATCCCGCGCGGGGTCGACGGCGACGAGATGGCGGTACGCGTCCTGCTCGGCCAGCAGGTGTCGACCACCGCGGCCAGGACCCACGGGTCGCGCCTGGTCGCCGCCGTCGGCGAGCCCGTCAACACCCCGATCGCTGGCTTGACGCACCTGTTTCCCACGGCGGAGCAGGTGCTGGGCGCATCCGACGAGGTGTTCGCATTCCCCACCGCGCGCCGCGACACCATTCGACGCGTCGCCCTCGCGCTGGCCGACGGGTCGCTCGACCTGGGCGTCGGCGTCGACCGTGACGAGGCCCGCGCGAGGCTGGCTGCGATCAAGGGCATCGGGCCTTGGACGGTCGAGATGGTCGCGATGCGCGGCCTCGGCGACCCGGACGCGTTCCCGTCGACCGATCTCGGGCTGATCCGGGCGGCCGAGCGTCTCGGGGTCGGCGACCTCGCAGCACGCTCTCGCGCCTGGCGACCCTGGCGCTCCTACGCCACCCAGCACCTGTGGTCGCTCACCCCGCACGCCGTCAACACCATCCCCGGTCGCCGGGGCTGCTCCGAGGAGGAAGCATGAGCTACAGCACCATGTCGTCGCCGATCGGCGAGATCACCATCGTGGAGCGCGACGGCGCACTGGCGGGCCTGTACCTGACAGGGCACCGGCCCGCCCCGAACCCGGAGACGTTCGGTGACCGGGTCGAGCATGCGCTGCCGGCCGCCGAGGACCAACTCGTCGAGTACTTCGCGGGCACGAGGACGACGTTCGACCTGCCGCTCGGCGCTCACGGCACCGCTTTTCAGGAGAAGGTGTGGACGGCGTTGCGGGCGATCCCCTACGGGCAGACGTGGACGTACGGCCAGTTGGCCGAGGCGATCGGGCAGCCGGGCGCGGCGCGCGCCGTCGGGTTGGCCAACGGTCGCAACCCGATCAGCATCGTCGTGCCTTGTCATCGGGTGGTGGGGTCGTCGGGGAAATTGACGGGGTACGCGGGTGGCACCGAACGGAAGGCGTTCCTGTTGGCACTCGAGGGCGGCGGGTTCGTCGTCTGACCGGTGGCGCCGTCAGGAAGTCACGGGCCTCCCACCAACGCTGGGCAGTGGCCGATACTCGACCCCAGACGGAGCAAAATCGACCACTGGCCGATTGTCGCCGCCCTCCGCCACACACGGGCGCCGGGGCAGTGGCC
>NZ_FQZG01000085.1 GCF_900141915.1 Tessaracoccus bendigoensis DSM 12906
TCTACTACTCATTGCGGCGATCTGGGTGTTTTCTGCTGACGATGCAGCGTCGACGGCGTTGACTTGCAGATCCTGCTCAAACCCGGGGCCAGCCAGGAAGCAAGCCGCGGGCATGGCCGACGGGGCTACGTCGGCCCGGCAGAGCCGGGGCCTGGCGTCAGTCGTGGACGAAGTCAGCTGTCGCGACCTTGGCCAGCGAACCGGTCAGGTACCCATCGAGACCCGCCGGGGAGACGACGTACAGATGCCCGTCGATCCGCAGGCCCCTTGCCGTGGTGACCTCTCCGGAGGACGACTGCCGCACCGGTAACGCCTGTAGTTGTTTGAACCCGGCGGTGTCGTCGTAGCGGTACAGCAGGTAGCGCTGGCTCGCCCGGCCATCGGCGCCGATGTCGGTCGTGGCGAAGCCGATGAGGCCCCGCTCTGGGTCGACGAAGACGGCCTTGTGGTTGCGTAGCGCCTCGGCATCGGAGGCCGGCACCTTGAGCGTGGCGGCTTCTGTGACGTTGAACGGGTCCGAGGTGTCGAACATGGAGAGCTTCAACCCGGTGACCAGGCCCGTGTCTGTGGCGTCCATGCCGAGGCCGAGCAGCCTGCCGTCCGACCAGGGATGCAGGTAGGTGCTGAAGCCGGGGATCTTCAGCGCGCTCATGACCTTCGGTGCAGCCGGGATGCTGAGATCGATCGCGAACAGCGGGTCGACCTGGCGGAAGGTCACCACGTAGGCGAGAGGCCCGTCGAAGCGCACCGATTGGATCCGCTCGTTGACTGCCAACTGAGGCAGCGACCCGACGACGTCGAGCCCGTCGTCGAGGACGAACAGCGCCGGGTAGGTCGCCCACCCACCCGAGGTGGTCGCTCCGTCCATGGTGACCGCCACGCGCAGGTGCCCCGCGTGCTCATCGAGCGCGAACTGGTTCAGCGGCATCCCAGGAACGCTGCCCTGGGCGCCGACGGAGAGTCGCCCGTCATCCAGCGCGACCCTGACCAGTTGCGTCTCCTGCGACGCCTCGCGCAGCCCGGTCGCCTCGTCAAAAGCGAACCTGGCTAGGGGCGTCGTTTCGTAGTCGGTGGAAGCCAGGAAGAGGTTTTCTTCGCTCATGTAGGTGACGTCCGTGTCGCCCAGCACCGATTGGGTGTCAACGCGCTGGTCGAGGACCAGATCGATGCTGCTGACCACCGTGTAGCTGGGCCCGGTGGGGCTCGGCATGATGAGGAGGTCGGTCGCGTCGACGGGGGACCGCTGTCGATCCTGGAAGAGCGAAGGGACGAATGTCGCGGGGTCGTCGCGGTCGACGCTTGCACGGTCGGCGACGGTGTATCCGGTGACCAGGTACAGCAGGTCGCCCGAGAGCCGCGACGTCACGTAGGACCCGCTCTGGCCGAGCGTCGTCACGAAGCGAGGTTGGGAAGGGTCGGCGACGTCGTAGACAAGCGCCCTCGTCTGCGATGCGTCGTAGGGCACGTAGGTGAGGGGTTCGCTTGAGGGCAGGCTGGACAGCCGGGGGGTGTACTCGGTGACCATGACGACCAACGAGGTGCCGTGCAGCATGAGGTCGACCACTGGGCCTTGGACGGTTCCTTCGGTCGGGTCGGTTTCCTCGGCTGTCGTGTCGATCCGGGCGAGTTCGGTCGTGGCGGCGCCGTCCGCCGACACCAGGACCACCTCTTGCCCGGAGGAGGCGAAGATGGTGTGCCCATCGCTCTTGACGACATCACCCTCGTCGATGCCCGCGACCTGGCTGTTCGTGGCCCAGGTGCCGGTCGCGGATTCAGCGCTGGCTGCGGTGTCCTCGCTGGCTGCGTACTGCAGGCCGATGCTGCCGGGCGTGCGCATGGCCCAGTTCCACGTGCCGTGCTGCGGAGCGGCGGCGAGCGCCTGCTGCACCGCGGAGTAGGCCTCCGCGTAGTCGCCCGGGTCCGCCGCGGGGCTGGACGGGGACGGCGGCAGCACCGTCGGAGGATCGGCGAGATCCTTAGACTTGGGTGCCAGCGACGGCAGGACCGCCAACCCGGCCACCAGTGCGACGGCGGCGACGCTGGCCACCCAGGCCCAGCGGCTGCGTCGCCTCGGAAGGGCGGCGACGGCGGGCTCGGCGTCGAGCTCGGCGAACAGGCGTGCCCTTACCTGCGGATCGGGCCGCAACTGGTCGGCAATCTCGTCGAAGATGTCGTCATTCATCCCACAGCCCTCCCATGAGCTTGTCTCGCATCTGGGCGCGGCCTCGGGAGAGGCGCACCCGCACGGTGCCGGGCTCCACTTCGAGCAGATCTGCGATCTGCGCGACAGGGAGATCCGCGAAATAGAAGAGGTAGAGCACGCTTCGTTGGTTCTCCGGAAGCGAGCGCAGGGCCCGGAAGAGCACGTTCTGCTCATCGGTGGCCAAGGTGAAGTCGTCGGAGACGACCTCGACTTGCTCGGGTGCCAGCGGGACGACCCGGGTTCGCCACGAACTGAGCCTGACCCGACTGGCACAGTTCAGCGCGGTGGTGATCAACCACGCCTTGCGGTGCTCCTCGTCGTTGAACTCGGGGCGACGACGGTGGTACGTGAGGAAGACCTCCTGGTAGACGTCGTCGGCGTCGCCCCGGCTGCCGGTGTGGGTAAGAGCGATGCCGTAGACCATCGTCTCGTACCTCTCGACAACCGAATGGGTGTCGCCCGGCAACAGGGGCGCCTCTTCGAGCGCTTCAGCGTTCACCGTGCCCCCTCCGCCCGCGTCTCTGCGGCACCTGTCCGGGCGCCCTTACCCATCAACTCCGCCGAGGTGCCCGAAAGGTTACCGATTCGCCGATCTAGCCGCGCGGCAGGTGCCGACGCGGCCCTACAGCACGCCCTGGCGTGCATAGATCTCTGTATACGTGGAGGCAGGCGCTATATGGGGCTGCCTCGACGTATAGAGAGATTTGTGCACGCGCACGGCCCAGGTCACCGCAGGCAACATCGCGTGGTTGCTACGTCCAGGGAGGCTATCGCCCAGCTTCGCCCGGTCGCCGCGATCAGGGCCCGGCGCAGGAGCTGCGCGTCACCCAAACGGTGACGCAGCGTCCTTTCCAGACCTCCGATCGGGTACAGGTTCTGCGGCGCCCTCGGATCCTTGAACGACTCGCTCGCATACCTCGGCAACACCGCCTGCGACAACGAGGCCGTCCGCACGGCCTCTTCGACGCTCAGGTCGGGGGAGCACTCGACCCGGACGATGCCCGCCCACGGGGAGCCCCCGGCACCCGGTAGCCGCAGGTACCAGGTGTAGCGCTTCCAGGAGGTTTCCAGCCGGAACATCGGGGTCCGTTCGCCGGGCGCGAGCGCGCCGACGACCCGGTTCAGCTCGGCTTTCAGGTAGGCCGACTGCTGGGTCTTGATCATCCCGATCGCCCGCGGCACCTTCGTGCGACCGTGCAGCGGACCGTCGATCACCAGCAGGTCGTCCTCATCTTCGGGGTTGGCGGCCCGCGCGTTGGCCGCGCACACTATCTCCAATTCGGATAGCTTCTGCTGCAGCGCCAGCGACAACAGGTCGAAGACCGGCTTGTCGGCGTCGGGTTTGGCATGCACCGCCGTCCAGGAACCCAGCCGGGTGGCGATGTCGTCGACGTCGTCAGCGGTGCTCAGCAGCGCGCGGCGCACCTCGGCGATCTCGACGGTGGCCGCCTTCGCCGTCGACCTTACGACCCCCGCCGCGTACGACGCACAGAGCCCTGGCTGCGCCTCGTCGCCGAGGTCGAGCCAGAGCCGTGCCTCGACGCGACGCACGCCGTCGACGAACAGGATCGTGTCCGGCGCCTGGACGGTTGACGGCGGGACCGGTGCCCACCGCTCCGCCGCGACCTCCACGCCCTCGTCCAGTTTGGCCTCGGATTCGGCCAGCTCCTCGACCTCCTGGAGGCTGGAGCCGTAGTCGGGGGCCCAACCGTCGACGCTGAACCGCATCAGCCCTCCCTCGTGACGGTGGAAGAGCGCGACGTCCTGCTGACGGTGAACCGTGTCGGGATACGCTCGGCCAGCCCCTGCACGTGGGTGACGACGCCGACCAGCCGGTCGCCCTGCGCCAGGCGTTCCAGGGTCAGGGCGACGACCTCGAGGCTGTCGGGGTCCAGCGAACCGAAACCCTCGTCGAGGAAGATCGAGTCGAGCCGTGCCGCGTTGGACGACATCTTCGACAGCTCGGCGGACAGCGCCAACGCCAACGCCAGGCTCGCCTGGAACGTCTCGCCGCCCGACAGGGTCCGCACCGAACGGGTGGCCTCGGCGTCGGCGTGGTCGATGACGTGAAACTCGCCCTTGTCGTGCGCGAGGGTGAACTGGCCCCCGGAGAGCTCCAGCAGCGACTCCGATGCCGCCTCGACCAGCACGTCGAGCGCGGCCCCGGCGAGCCAACGCTGGAACTTCTTGGCGCTCAGGTGATCGGCCAGCAGCCCGGCGACCTGCTTCCGCTCCTCGGCCTCTGCCCGTTCGGCCCGCAGACCGGCCAGGCGTTCCAGATCCTTGCCGATCTTCTCGACGCGGTCGCTGGCCCTCGCGGTGGCGGCCGCGACCGCTGAGGCGACCCCGGCAGCCGAGGCGACCTCGACACCCCCGGCGACCGCCGCGTCGACCAACTCCTGCTCGGCCAGCCCGACGGCGTGAGCGGCGCTCGCGCGGGCGGTCTCGGCGGCCACCCGGGAGGCCTCAGCCGAGCCTCGGGTCTCCGACGCCCACGCTGCGAGCGTCGCCCACGCTGCCGGCAGGTCGGAGCCGTCGACGGCTGGAGCCCCCAGCGACACCAGCGGGTCACGCGTCTGGCGCAGGAGCGCATCGGCGGCCATCAGCTCGGCCCGCAACTCCTGCTCGGCGGCCTCGGCCCGGTTCCGTTCCCGACCCGCCGCCTGGAACGCGACCAGCGACTCCTTCTCCAGCGTCTCGAGCCTGGTCAGGGCATCGAGGGCGACGGCGACCTCCTCGGACGGGGCGGCGCCGTCGAGCAGTTGCCGGAGGACCTCGCCGCGTTCGACGGCGCCAGCCAGGGCTGACCTGGCCCCCAGCAGCCTCGACCTGGCCTCTTCGTCGGCCGTGACGGCGGCAGCGCGCGACGACTCGGCCGTGGCCAGGGCCTTATCGGCCTCGCTGGCGGCGGCCGAGGCTCGTTCGTGGGCGGCCACGGCCTGCGGCAGCTCCAGCGCATCGAGGTCGGCCAGTGCGCCGTGCACCCACGCCGTCAGCTCCTGCCAGGCCTCCGTCAGCGAACCCGATTCACTGACAGGGGCCCCGAAGAGCAGCACCGCGGCCCTGGCGTCGCGCAACGCGACCTGTGCGTCTCGACGCTCGGCATCCAACTGGGCAGAGCGGGTCTTCGCATCCTCATGGTCTGCCCTGGCGGCGGAACGCGCCGACTCGGCCGCTTCGACGACGCGGGCCGCCTCTGCGACCGCCGCGCGACGCGCCAGCGCCGAGCCGCGCAGGACGCCGACGTCCGCCCCGTCGGGGACGATGGCGGCCAACTGGCCCTTGGCCTCGGCAAGCGCCCTGGCCCACGCCGACACCTCGGCCTCGGCCCTTGTCAGCGCGTCCCGCGATGAGCGGACGACCAGTTCACCTCGCCGCACCGCCTCCTCGGCCGCGTCGGCCGAAGAGGCATCGATCGGCGTCGGCAAAGCGACCACCGGTGCCGCGCACACGGGGCACTCGTGGCCGATCTCCAGGCCGGCGCGCAGGCTCGCGGCCGTGACCAGCGCCCTGGCCTCCGCGGCCACCGCGCGCAGCCCACCCAGGTCGGTTTCGGCCTGCTCGACCAGTAGGTGCGCGTCGGCCAGCGCGGCCCCCGAATCGGCCGAGCGCCGCACCGCCTCCTCGCGCTTGGCCCCCAGTCGAAGCGCCTCGTCGTATCTGGCGACCTGCGCGGCCAATTCGACGGCGTCACCGGCCTCCCGCAACGCCTGCCGTGCCGCATCCTCGGCCGACTCGGCCTCGGCCAGCGTGGCCCCCGTCGCGGTGACGGTGGCCCCCGCGGCGTCCAGGCGTTGGGCCAGATCGGCCAGCCCGACCGGCGCCGCCACCTCCGCGATCGCCCGTCGGCGCCCCGTGAGCGACTCGACCAGGGCCACGGCCGATTCGACGGCGCGACCCGCGTCGGCCTGGGCCTTGAACGCCGCCGACCAGTCGGCCTCGGAGGCCAGCCTGGCAGCGGCGGTGGCGACGGTGACGGTCTCGGCATCGCCCACCGCCTGCTCCAGCCCCGGCCGGGCCAAGGTGAACGCGGCCAGTTCGGCCCACTGGTCCCGCAGCAGTTCGAGCGGGCGACGCGTGCCCCCGGCTTCCAACGCCGACCTGGCCTTGCCGTAGGCCGTCTCGGCTTCGGCGGCCACCCGGCGCAGCCGCTCGGCGTCGGCTCGAACCGCCGTCGACCGTGCGGCCAACTCGGCCAGCCCATCCGGGATCTCCACGGCGGCAAGCCTCGCCACGTCGGTTTCCGCCCTGGCCAGCGCGGAAACCGCCTCGCGCTCGGCCGAGCGGGCGCCGTCGAGGCTGCCCTGCAACGAAGCGGTCTGTTCCCCGAGCGCGGCCAGCGCCTCGACCCGGGCGGCGGCCTCGTCTGCCGCCTCCTGAGTCGCACCGCCCAGATCGCCGATGCGCGCCTCGACGGCGACCAACTCGGCGGCGGCGTCGCTGCGGCGGGCCCCGGCCGCGCGCATCACGATGTCGTACTGGTGCGCGCCGAGCAGCTTGAGCAGGATGTCCTGGCGCTCGGCGACCGTCGCGCTCAGGAACTCCGCGAACCGGCCCTGTGGCAGCACGACTGCCTTGGTGAAGTCCTCGAACGACAGGCCGAGGAGCGCCTCCACGGCGGGCGTCACGTCACGCACCTCCGAGGCGATGACGGCCACCTCGTCGGTGGTGGCCGACGTGCTCGTGGGGTCGTCGAGGCGTTCGAGCGTTGCCATCTTCTGCTGGATGGTCTTGCCGACCCGGCGCACCTCGCGGGCGACCCGGTACCTTTCAGCGCCGACGTCGAAGAGGAGCCGGACCGTGGCCCTGGTGGTGGTCGGGGCCAGCGCGTACTGGACGGCGTTCGTGCGGCCCCAGCGCGGGGCGGAGCCGTAAAGCGCGAACACCATGGCGTCGATCACCGTCGACTTGCCCGCCCCCGTGGGGCCGGTCAGGGCGAAATAGTCGGCGCCCTCGAAGTCGACGGTGGTCTCCGTGCGAAACGACGCGAAGCCGTTCATATCGAGTCGGACGGGTCGCATCAGTTCACCCCGGTGGTCTCGTCGAGCAGCTCGGAGAAGAGCGCCGTCAGGCGGGGATCGTCGAGGCCCGCCCCCTCGCAGTAGGCGGCGAACAGGTCGCGCGGGGAGCGGGTGGCCTGCTGCGCGCTGTGGCGCGTCGGCGCACTCGTGAAATCTGGATGGATCCGCACCTCAAGCGCATTTGGCAAGGCATCGAGCACCTCGTCGCGCAGGCCGGCCCTGGTGCGTTCTTCGACGACGACCCGCAGGTAGGCATCGCCGAGTTCCTCGGCGGCGGCCTTCAACGCCTCGACGGTGCCGGTGACGGTGCGCAGCCGTCGGCCCGACGTGATCGGGACGTCGGTGACCCGTGCCGGGGTTGAAGGGGAAGCTTCGACCAGGCACACCACCGGGGTGTTCTCCTGCTCGCCGAAGTCGACCGCCAGCGGGGCGCCGCTGTAATGCACCGGTGCCGGGGCCGGGATCTGCTGGCGGCGGTGCAGGTGCCCCAGCGCCACATAGTGCGCGTTGATCGGGAAGGACTGGGCCGAGACGTGGTACTCGAAGATCGACTGTGCCTCCCGCTCGCCGCCTCCCATGAGCCCGCCGGTGCAGGTCAGGTGCCCCATCACGACGTTGACGGTGTCGGGGCGGAACGCGGTGGCAAGCGATGAGACGATCTCGCGAACGGAAGCCTCGTAGCGCCCGGCATTCTCCGAAGGGGTGCCGGTGACGATCTCCTCGGAGCCGACGATGTAGCGGCGCGACACGAACGGCACCATGGCGACGACGACCTGCTCACCGGTCGACCTGGCCGTGAAAGTGTGCACGCCCCCGGCGTCGGCGGAACGCACCGCGCCGACGTATTCGATGTGGGCGGCGGCCATCAGTTGCCGCATGGCCTCGAAGGTGCGCGCGTGGTCGTGGTTGCCGGAGATCACGATCACCTCGATGCCGGAGGCGGCCAGCTTCAGCAGGGCTCCGTTGACGATCTGTTGCGCCTCGGCGCTCGGGGCGGCCGTGTCGTAGACGTCGCCGGCGATCAGAACGGCGTCGACCTGCTCGGTGAGCGCGATGTCGACGATCTCGCCGAGAACGGCGCGCTGCTCAACGAGCCGGTTGCGGCCCTTGAGGGTCTTGCCGACGTGCCAGTCGGCCGTGTGCAGGAACTTCACGCTCGCTCCTGGCGGGATGGGGCTGCGATGGACATGGTCCTCCTGCCGCGTCGAAGTGTCGGACCAACCGTAGCGCCGCCCTCAGACAAGTTGGGACCGGGCCAGAAGGGCGCGGGGTCGGCACATCCATTACTGGTGGCAGCATTGCTGAACCTCGCTCCACTACCGGTCGTAGACCGCTCGTCGGTGTGCGGCTCGCACGATGGTCACGGTCAACTCGCCGTCGAAGACGTCATAGATGACGCGGTAGTCACCGACCCTGATGCGCCAGGCGGTCTGTTCGCCGACGAGCTTCCTGGCTCCGTGCGGGCGGGGGTCTTCGGCCAGATTCCCGATCGCGTCGAGGAGGCGATCGCGTGCAGGCTTGGGGAGCTTCCTTATCTGGCGGGCAGCTGCGGTGGTGAAGTCGACGCGGTAGCTCACCTGGTCAGGTCGGCTCGCAGCTCATCGAGGCTCACGCGCTGACCGTCGTCACCTGCGACTGCCTCGCGGTAGGCGGCGACGTCCTGGGCCATCTCGAACTCTTCGAGTGCTTCTAGATCGGCCACTCCGACAACGACGGCCGCAAGCTTGCCGTTGCGTGTGACACCGATACGCTCCCCGGCATACATCGCCCGGCCGAGCACATCTGCAAGCTGACCGCGCAACTCGCGGGTTGAGATCTCGCTTGTCAGCGTTTCCATGCGTACATTCTAGCATAAGAGGCATGTGTGTACACATGGGGAGTTACCGCAACGCGCGGCCTGCCCCGCGCGGCCCGCACGTGATTGTCTCAGTCCCGCTCAGAAGGGCGCGGGGTCGGCGTCTCGGGCCAGCCGCGCCATGATGTTGGTGGCTCCCGTCACCGGCTGCGCGGCGACCTCGGATTGCCTCGTGGCCCAGGCCGGGAACGGGAACTCGACGGCCAACGGGACCGGCAGTTCCGGCTGGGAGACGAACATCGCGCCCGGCTTGGCCAACGTCGCACGCTGGCGCTGCGAGGCGGGCAGGAAACCGTACTCCGGGCGGCCTGCCTCTGCCGGGTCGAGCCGCCCGACGATGCGGATCGACGAGTTCGACACGATGCGGCGCTCCACCTCGGAGGCCGTCTGCTGCGCGCCGATCAGGATGATGCCGAGCGAGCGGCCGCGTTCGGCGATGTCGAGCAGCACTTCCTTGATCGGCGAGTTGCCCTCGCGTGGGGCGTGCTTGTTCAACTCGTCGAGCATGGTGAACAGCAGTCCACCCGCCCCGGCGCGTTCTTTCGCCTCGGTCTCCGCCCGAAGCACCACGCCCACCACGAACCGCTGCGCCCGGTCGGGCAGGTTGTGCAGGTCGACGACGGTGACGCGGCTGTTCGCCGTCGAGATCCGCCGTCGGTCGGTGCCGGCGGTGAGGTCGCCGCGGATGATCGGGCCGAGCGGTTTGAGCGACGAGCGGAGCCGCCGGAGGAATGCGTTGACGGAGCCCGCCGTCGTCGCGGAGCCGGCCCAGTCGGCCTTGGTGGTGTCGTCCTGGAGGCGCTCGGCGATGAACTCGACGAGGTCCGCATAGGTGCGGATGGTGGCGCCGCCGATCGTCACGGCGCCGTCGGTGCCCGCGGCGTTGGCGTCGCGGCGCAGTTTGGCGGCGACCTGGTGGATGACGAGCGTGTACTGGTTGCGGTCGTCCTCGGCGTCGGCGAAGACGTAGGGGAGCAGTTCCTGCTGGCAGAACTCGGCCAGCGTCCACCAGAACGCGTCGACGCCGCTGGTGCGCCCGGAGATGTGGGGCCTGCCGGTGGTGTCGCCGGGGGTGGGCGGGGCGAAGAAGCGCACCGAGTCGAACGGGACCGCGGGCAGGCCGAGGCGGGCGTACTGGGCGCGCATGGTGTGGTCGAGCTTGGCGTTGGTCTGGTCGAGGAACATCAGATCCTCGCCCTTGACGGCGAAGATCAGGGCCTTCGCGGAAAGGGAACGGTCGCCCAGCACGCGGGAGGAGAAGATCGAGTGGAGCAGGAACAGGGCGAAGCTGGTCTTGGTCGCGACCCCCGAGATGCCCGAGATGGAGACGTGCGCGCCGCGGGTGCCGTCGAGGAAGTCCAGGTTGATGTAGACCGGGGCGCCGTCGCGGCCGAGGCCGACGACCACCTTCTTATCCATCGAGTCGAAATAGAGGGCCCGGTCGCGCAGGGCGCCGGTGGCGCGGCGGGCTGCGATGCCTGGCATCGGCGGCACATAGATTTCGGGGTCGACGCGGGTGGTGGTGATCTCGGCGATCTCCTGCGTGTTGGCCGGGAGCACGCCGTCGGCGATGAGGAAAGCGTCGGAGCCGTAGCTGGCACCCTCGTGCCGGGCGACGACCTGCGTGACGACGCCGGAGGTGCGCACCTGGCCGACGCCGGGGACGTCGCGCTCGGTGGTGACGACGTCGTCGAGTTGGAGATAGGCCTCGGGCCCGACGGCGACGCTGAACTTGAGCGGGGTCGAGTCGCTGGTACCGGCCACGAGGCCGACGGAATCGCTTTGCCCGGGCATGATCCTCCTGCTGATGCGAACTGCCGGGTCCACCGTAGCGCCGTAGCCCGACAACACCCGGGTCGGCCCGGGGTGTCGGGCTACGGCTGCGTGCGGCGTTGAGCAGGATCTGCAGGCCAATGAACGCCGCGGCGCGTTGTCAGCTGGTTCGAGGTCAGGAAGCCGCCGTGGTCATCGAATCGACGAACTCCTGGTTCTCCCCGATCCACTGCCTCACCAAAGGACCGTACTCTTCGCCGTCGTTCTGGTTGAACAGGAGGTCTTCCAGGTCGTAGAGCAGCTCCGGCGCCATCTCGAAGTTCCTCAGCCAGCCGGCGACCTCGGCGTGGTCCTCTGCGAAACCGGTGCGGCTGTAGATGTGGATCGATTCGGATGCCCCCAGCGCGCCTTCGGGGTCCTCAAGGTTGCGGATGGGGAAGGCGCTGTAGGCCCAATGCGGCTCCCACAAGGTGACCACGACGTTCTCGCCCGCATCGGTGGCGGCCTTCAGCTCCGTCAGCATGGCCGCGGTGGACGAGGTGGTGAAGGTCATGTCCTCCAGCCCGTAGCCGGGGATGACGGCGTCTTCGA
This sequence comes from Tessaracoccus bendigoensis DSM 12906, assembly GCF_900141915.1. Lineage (GTDB taxonomy): Bacteria > Actinomycetota > Actinomycetes > Propionibacteriales > Propionibacteriaceae > Arachnia > Arachnia bendigoensis. The sequence continues at coordinate 11,444 of NZ_FQZG01000085.1, forward strand.
CAGCGCTGGTGAGCCCGGCCCCCGGCTCGATACCGATGATCTGGTTCCCGAAAAGGCTGGCGTTGTCACCGAGCTCCGAGATTGACGTGATCGGTGCGTCTTCGTTGACCGCCAAGGTCAACTTGGCTGAATCGAACCAGACGCCGAGGTCCTCCATCCCGTCGCCGAACTGGTCGACGTAGCTCGCGTGGGTAGTCGGGAGCCACACGTCGGTGGTGAAGTCGAGGTCGCCGTCCGACAGGCCGGCGAACAGCGGGGCGGCGTCGACGTAGGAGAGGTTCACCTCATAGCCCTTGTCTTCCAGGACCGCCTTCCACAGCTCGGAGGTGGCGATGCCCTCATCCCAGCCGTTGAACACCCCGAGGGTGATGGAGTCGCTGCTGGAACCACCGCCTGAACAGCCGACCAGGGCGGCACCTGCAACGGTAAGTCCGGCGATGAGCTTGACGATTGGCTTCTTCAACATGGGTTGGGTTCCTTTCATGGCGGTGAGGACGCTCCTCCCGCCGATGGCGCACCGCGAGGGTGCCCAGGTACGGCTTCGCCCGAGTTCGGCTCGGGGCTTCAGGTGGTGGGATTGGGTGTCAGGCCGCTTGATTGAGGGAGTCGGCCGGGACCGCCACGGTGGGCAGCTTCTCGACGCGGCGGGCGACCAAGGTCGCGTAGATCCCCCGACGTTGCCCGAATGCCGACGTGAATCGGTCGAGAAGGACGGCCAGGATCACCACGGCGAGACCAGCCTCGACACCCAGCGCGGTGTCGAGACGGTTCAGAGCAGCGACCACGTCCGCACCGAGTCCTCCGGCGCCGACCAGGCCCGCGATCACGACCATCGAAAGGGACAACATGATGACCTGATTGATGCCTGCCATGATGCTCGGCATGGCCAGCGGGAGCTGGATCTGGCGCAGGAGACGCCACGGCGATGCGCCGAACGCCGTGCCGGCCTCGACGACCTCCTTGTTGACGCCCCTGATCCCGAGCTCGGTCAACCTGACGCCAGGTGGGATCGCGAAGATGATGGTGGCGATGATGCCGGGGGCGACGCCGATGCGGAACAACAGCAGGGCGGGCACTAGGTAGACGAAGGCGGGCATGGTCTGCAGGAAGTCCATCACCGGTTTGACGATGAGCGACACGATCTTGGACTTGGCCGCAGCGATGCCTAGGGGGATGGCGATAAGGACAGCCAGGAACGCTGCGACCAGCACCAATGCGAGGGTGGACATGGCGTTGTCCCACTGGTCCATGGCCACGATGAGGCCGAGCCCGAGCACGGAGCCGATCGCGAACAAAATGCCGCGGGCAAACAGGCCAGCGACGGCGATCAGTGCGATGAGGAGCCAGAAGGGTGGCAACGTCAGGATGGTGTCGACGCCGTTGTACATCCAGACGAACAGTTGCCGCAGTGCACTGAACGGCCCTGATGCGTTGGCGACGATCCAGCTGACGGCGTCTGCGGCCCAATCGCCGATGGGGATCTTGAGAGCGGGGATCACAGCGCCGCCTCCTTGGTAGGAGCAGAGCCGAGGATCGCGTCGAGCTCCGACGGGGATAGCCGTTCCTGCTTGGGAGCCGAGGCAGTTCCGCCGTTGGAGTCGCCCCCGAGCGCCGCCAGCAGGGTGACCCGCGGCACCACCCCCTGGAGCCGCCCCGCGTCATCGGTGACCACCACGGGAAGCGGCGATTCGATGGAAGGCACCACGAGGTCCGCCAGGACGGTACCGGGAGCGACGCTGGCGACAGGGGAAAATCGGGTCATTGTGCTTACTCCGGATTGGACGAGGTGGAGAGCGTCGCGGTCGGTGATCGCTCCCAACAACTCGCGGTTCCGGTTGACCACGAAGGCGGCCGACGTCTGGTCGTCACGCATGACCCGCAGGGCGCCTCGAGGCCCGGCGCCCTGCTGCACCACGGCTCTTGCATGCTCCATGACGGCCCCGGCCGTCACGACACGGGCACGGTCGACGTCGGCCACGAACTGCGCGACGTAGTCGTTGGCGGGGTCGGTGAGGATCTTCTCCGGGGTTCCGATCTGTACGATCCGGCCGTCGCGCATCACCGCGATCCGTTCTCCGAGGAACATCGCCTCGTTGAGGTCGTGTGTGATGAAGATGATCGTCTTGCCGAGTCGTCCCTGCAACTCGAGCAACTGCTCCTGCATCTCGCGGCGGATCAGTGGGTCGAGGGCGGAGAACGCCTCGTCCATGAGGAGGACCTCGGTGTCCGTGGCCAGCGCACGGGCGATGCCGACCCGCTGCTGCATGCCTCCGGAGAGTTCCGACGGCATGCTGTGCTCCCAGCCTGCCAACCCGACCATCTCGATGACCTCACCGGCACGCCGACGGCGCTCTGCGGGCGAGACCTTCTGTATTTCCAGGCCGTAGGCGACGTTGTCGATCACGCTTCGATGCGGCAGCAGCCCGAAGTTCTGGAACACCATGGAGACCTTGCGTTCCCGGATCGTGCGCAACTGGCGTTCGGGGATCCCCGTGATCTTCTCCCCGCCGATGTTCACCCACCCGTCAGTCGGTTCAACGAGGCCGTTGAGCATGCGGATAAGGGTCGACTTGCCCGAACCGGAAAGACCCATCACGACGAAAATCTCACCGCGGCGCACTTGGAAGGACGCGTCGATGACCGCAGCGGTCTGGTTGGCGTCCAGGCTGGCGCGGCCGTCGCCCCGCTTCAGCTTTGTCAACGCCGTCTGGGGGTCTTTGCCGAACACCTTGTAGAGCGAGTTGACTTCTACTTGTTCTTCGTTGGGATCCACGTTGCCTCCGGGCCGCAGACAACCGCGGCCTGTGCTCACCGGGTCCGGGGCGCAACTCGGCACGTTCTTTCGTGCAAGTTCGACGGGGCACATCCAGCCCGCATCCCCACCACCATACGCAGGTCCGAGGGGATCTCCGATCGGCCGTCGCGGCGTGGCCATCGGAAGTGCTTTCGAGCACCCTGCGAAGACCGGGTGCGACTCTAACAAAGATGTCGTCCCTTGTCACCCGTGCTCTGGCGATTGGCATTGCGGTGAGAGGGGACGAACGGGGCCCCGTCGTCGGGCCTAACCACCTGCCGGAGACGGGGCATTTCGGGAGGGGGAACCGGTCGTGGGGGCTGGGGTTGGGAGCGGGTTTGAGCAGGATTTGCATGTCATTTCCGGATCCGGGGCATTGACAGCAGACAACGCTTGAGATCCCGTTTTGAGTTGTGGATCCTGCTCAAAGTGGTGCCCACCCAGAGCTCTCGGGCATCGTCGAGGACAGCCTGGTCGATGCCTCCCCGGTCCCGACGCCGCCATGGTCTGCGTCGCGGGGACACCTGGCGGCAAGGGGGAGATCGACGGCGCTCAGGCCCCCCGGCTCATCGCGGTGGCGGCCGCGGCGACCAGCCGCTCCAACGGGCCGCGCCCCACCGTCAGCGCCCAGGCGACCGCGGCGACCACGAGCCCCAAGCTCACCCAGGCGTACATGGCATTCCCGACGGGGAACAAGCCCTGAGGGCCACCGGCGATGATCAGGTACATGATCACATGCGCGGTGTAGGCCGTCAGTGGCATGGTTCCGACGCAGGCGATGGGGAACAGCAGCCAGCGCAGTGGCCTGGCCAACAGCAGGCAGACGCCGATCACGACCATGGCGAATCCGCCAGAGCCGAAGATCTCGAGGACTCCCCCCGAGTGTTCGCCCGAGGACAGAATTCGGGCGGCGAGGTCCGAGACGGATTCTCCCTGCTGCTGGAGGCGCTCCTCGTAGGGGACGTTGTCGGGAACCGGCACCCCGGAGTCGGTGAGGTCGTCGTCGGCGAGGCCGCCCCCGTCGGTCGGGTAGCAGCTGATGTAGCCGTCGCCGAAGTCGTCGCAGGTAAGGCCGGAGAGATCCACGTCTTCGCCGGGTCTGGTCGTCAGGTCTTCCGCGGAGGTGATGCTTCCGGTTTCGCCGTAGCCGTACCCGTCGCCGAGAGTGGCGCAGACAACGGCTCCGACGGTGTAGGCGGGCACCGCGAGTGCCACCCCCGCAAGGAGCATGACGACGGCGACCCGGGTCGCCGTCAGGTCGAGGCGGCCAAGCCCCATGCCAGCCAGCATCAGGGCCAGCCAGACGGGCAGTGGATAGGTGCCGAACAGCACCAGGCTGACCCCGGGGCTGAACGGGGCGAGTAGGAAGTGGCCGAGTAGGCCCGTCAGCACCGGCCCGGCGACGGCGAGTGCCGCCGCGGCGAGGAACAGCTTCCGTGCGCGCCACCTGAGGAAGGGGATGGCCGCGATGAACAGGAGGCCGTAGGTGCACAGGATCACGGCGAGGTTGGTGTTCAGCAACTCGAGCGCGATGCCGATCAGGAAGATCGAGGCGCCCCTGCCGAGTAGGCGCAGCCGGTGAGCGGGCAGTTGCTCCACCGTCGTGACCTGTTGCCGGCCGGTGACGATGGCGACGGAGATCCCGGCGAGCACGGCGAAGAGGATGGCCGAGCGACCGTGGATGATGCCGCCCCAGGTGGAGGGATCGGACCAGGCCAGCATCGGCACGTCGCCCATGTGTGCGCCCACCATGCCGAGCACGGCAAGGCCGCGGGCGACGTCGAGGCCCATGATCCGGGGCGGTCGGCCGAACGAGGCGAGCCGGTCGCGGAGCCCGGGTCGTTGAACCGGGGAGGGCGCCGGGCCGGGGAGGTCGACGGGACCGGGGCCCAGGTCGGGGTCTGTCTGTAACACGGTGACAGGTTTTCACGGGCTTCGTAGTTGGCGCCAGTCGACTTCTTCCGCGTCGCTCGGCGGGCATCGTTGCTCGGCTGTCGTGCTGTGGTTGGGTGCGGGATTTGAGCAGGATTTGCATGTCATTGCCGAGGTTGCGGCATTGTCAGCAGA
>NZ_FQZG01000080.1 GCF_900141915.1 Tessaracoccus bendigoensis DSM 12906
TGAGCAGGATCTGCAACTCATCAAACCCTCGACGGCATCGTCAGCAGACAACACGACGAAGCCGCCAATGAACAGCGGATCCTGCTCAAACCCGCTACCTCACCGCAGCGAGCCGTACGTCGACTTCGCCTTCTCCAAAGCCGACACATAGCCCGCCCGCTCGTAGGCACTGGCCTCGGCATCCTTCGGGACGCCGAGCAGCCCCCGCGCCTTCGCCAAGGGGATCTCGTGGCCGTCCAACCACCGGTCGAGCCCGTCGACCAGCACCTTCGCGTAGGCCGGGCCACGCCGCACCAGCGACGACGTCGTCATCACGACGTCCGCGCCCGCGAGGATGTATTTGATCACGTCCTCGGCGGTGTCGACGCCGGTCGTCGCGGCCAGCGACGCCTCGACCCGGTCCCGCAACACGGCGATCCAGGTGCGCGGCAGCCGACCCTCGATCGGCGAGCTGAGCGACACCCCCGACTCCACCGTCACCCGGTCGACGTCGATGTCCGGCTGCAGGAACCGGTTGAACAGCACCAGCGCGTCCGCGCCGACGGCGTCGAGCCGGGCGGCCATGTTGCCAACCGACGAGAAGTACGGGCTCAGTTTCACGGCGACCGGGATGTCGACGGTGTGCTTGACGGCGCTCAGGATCTCCAGGTGACGCTCCTCCACGTCGGCCCCCGACATGGTGATGTCGCCCGGCACGAAGTAGATGTTCAACTCGATGCCAGCGGCGCCGGCGTCCTGCAGCCGCCGGGCGGTGCCAGTCCAGCCGCCGACCGACGACCCGTTCAGCGAGGCGATGAGCGGCACGTCGATCGCCGCCGCCCCCGCCTCCACCAGGCGCAGGTACGCGTCGCTGGCGTCGTGGTTGGCCCGCGGCATCGTCGGGAAGTAGCTGAGCGCCTCCGAGTTAGCGTCGTCGTACAACTCCTCAAGGACGGCGATCTCCTCCGCCTCGCGGCGCAGTTGCTCCTCGAACAGCGAGTACATGACGACGGCGCCTACCCCACCGTCGGCCAGCGATCGGATGCCCTCGACCGACTGCGACAGCGGCCCTGCAGAGGCGACGACCGGGTTGCGCAACTGCAACCCCATGTAGTTGGTGGTCAGGTCCATGACTGGTCCTTTCTCGGATCCTGAGCGAACTTCTCGGCGCCACGCAGCGCCAACTCCTCGTATTCCGCCCAGCGCCGGTCGACCTGCGCCTGCGCGAGGTGGATGAGACGTTCCGCCTCCTCCGGGTCGGCCGCCTTCAGCACCTTGAACCGCAGCTCCGCCGAACGGTACTTCTCCAGCGACATCCGGGGTCGCGGCGAGTCGAGCAGGAACGGGTTGCCGCCCGCATCCCGGATCACGGGGTTGTAGCGCATCAGCGGCCAGTGGCCGGAGTTGACGGCGCGGTACTGCTGTTCAAGCCCCTTGCGGATGTCGTAGCCGTGCGCGATGCAGTGGCTGTAGGCGATGATCAGGCTCGGCCCGTCGTATGCCTCCGCCTCCCGGAACGCCTTCAACGTCTGCTGCGGGTCGGCACCCATCGCGACCCGGGCGACGTAGACCGAGCCGTAGGCCATGGCCTGCATCGCCAGGTCCTTCTTGTTGCTCTGTTTGCCGCCCGAGGCGAACTTGGCGACGGCACCCAGCGGCGTCGACTTGGACGACTGGCCTCCGGTGTTGGAGTACACCTCGGTGTCCAGCACCAGGATGTTGACGTCGCGTCCAGAGGCGAGCACGTGGTCGACGCCCGAGCTGCCGATGTCGTAGGCCCAGCCGTCCCCGCCGACGATCCAGACGGAGCGACGCACCAGGTTGTCCGCGACGCTCTTCAGGTCGGCGATCTGGGGCCCGTCAAGGTCCTTCAACCGCTCCTTCAGCCGGTCGACGTCCTGCAACTGCTCGGCCAGCTCGGAACCCTGCTGCTGGTCCGAACCCAGGATCCGGTCGACCAAATCGTCGTTGCCGATCTCGGCTCTGAGCTCCTTCAGCCGGGCCCGGGCAAGGTCGGTGTGCAGGTCGGCGGCGAGCCGCATCCCGAGACCGAACTCGGCGTTGTCCTCGAACAGCGAGTTGGACCACGCCGGCCCGCGCCCGGCCGCGTTCTTCGCCCACGGCGTCGTCGGCAGGTTGCCGCCATAGATGGATGAGCAGCCGGTCGCGTTCGCGATCGTCGCACGGTCGCCGAACAGCTGGCTGAGCAACTTCAGGTACGGCGTCTCGCCGCAACCCGAGCAGGCCCCGGAGAACTCGAACAGCGGCTCCAGGAGCTGGATGCCCCGGACCGTGCCGTAGTCGATCCAGGCCCGGTCGTTGTACGGGATCTGTTCGAAGAACTCGACGGCGGTCTTGTCCGCCTCGCGTTCGAGTTTGGGTTCCAGGTTGATGGCCCGCCTCGACGGCTGGTCGATCGGCTTGACGGGGCACGCCTCGACACAGAGCCCGCAGCCGGTGCAGTCCTCGACGTAGACCTGCAGGGTGTACCTGGTCGACGGCAGACCCGCCGCGTTCAGCGGTGCGCTGAGGAAGCCGTCCGGCGCGCCCGCGAGCTGCTCATCCGGGTACGACTTGGCGCGCAGCACCGCGTGCGGGCACACGAACGCGCAGTTGCCGCACTGGATGCAGTTTTCGGCGTCCCATTGCGCGACGATGTCGGAGATGTTGCGCTTCTCGAACTTCGTGGTGCCCGACGGGTAGGTCCCGTCGACCGGGAGCGCCGAGACGGGCAGGTCGTCGCCCCGGCCCTGCAACATCGTCGCGGTCACGTTGCGCACGAACTCCGGCGCGCCGTCCGGCACCGGCGGGATGAGGCCGTGGAGGGACGTCGCCTCCTCAGGCCGGTCGAGGTGGTGCAGCTCCGCCAACGCGGAGTCGACCGCCAGGTGGTTCTTCCTGACGACCTCGGCCGACTTGCGGGCGTAGGTCTTCGAGATGGCCTGCTTGATCTTCTCGATGGCCGCGTCTCGGGGCAGGACCCCTGAGATCGCGAAGAAACAGGTCTGGAGGATGGTGTTGGTGCGGCTGCCGAGCCCGGCCGCCCGGGCGACCTTGCCAGCGTCGATCGTGTAGACGTTGATGCCCAACTCGATGATCCGGCGCTGCATGTCGACCGGCAGGTGCTGCCAGGTGTCGGCCCCGTGCGGCGTGTTGATCAGCAAGGTGGTGCCTGGCCTGGCGAACTCCAGCACATCGACCCGCTCAAGGATCGACCAGTGGTGGCAGCCGATGAACCCGGCCCGGCTGACCAGGTAGGGCGCCTTGATCGGGTTCGGCCCGAACCGCAGATGCGAGACGGTGCGCGACCCGGACTTCTTCGAGTCGTAGACGAAATAGCCTTGCGCGAAGGTCTTCTCCTCGGAGCCCAGGATCTTGATGGTGTTCTTGTTCGCCCCGACGGTGCCGTCGGAGCCGAGCCCGTAGAACACGGCCCTCAGCGTCTCCGGGTCCTCAAGGTCGAGCGTCGGATCGTAGTCCAGCGAAAGGTGCGTGACGTCGTCGAGGATGCCGACGGTGAACCTCGGGCGCGGCGCCGGGGCGGCCAGTTCATCGAAGACGGCCTTGACCATGCCTGGGGTGAACTCCTTCGATGACAGGCCGTAGCGGCCGCCTGTCACGGTCGGCAGCGAATCGCGGCGCCCGGCGGCAACGGCCTCAGCCAGCACGCTCGTCACGTCCAGGAACATCGGTTCACCGGAGGCGCCCGGCTCCTTCGTCCGGTCGAGCACCGCGACGCGGCGGGCGGTGTCAGGCAGCGCGGCGAGGAACGCCTCAGCCGGGAACGGGCGGTAGAGCCGGATCTGGATGACGCCGACCTTGCCGCCTTCTGCGTTGAGCCGGTCGACCACCGGGGTGATGGCCTCCACACCGGAGCCCATCACAACGACGACCCTCTCGGCGTCTTCGGCTCCGTGGTATTCGACCAGGTGGTACCGGCGCCCCGTCAGCTCCGCGAACCGGTCCATCGTCGCCTCGACGATGCCCGCGACCTCGGAATAGTACGGGTTGGCCGTCTCGCGCGACTGGAAATACGTGTCGGGATTCTGCGCCGTGCCACGGATGAACGGGTTGGCCGGGCTGAGCGCCCTGGCGCGGTGCTTCAACACCAACTCGTGCGGGATGAACTCGCGCAGTTGGTCGTCGGTCAGCTTGGTCATGGTGTTGAGCTCGTGCGAGGTGCGGAACCCGTCGAAGAAATGCACGAACGGCAACCGGCTCAGCAGAGTCGCACGGTGCGCGACCGCGGCCATGTCGTGGCTCTCCTGCACCGACGCGGAGCTGAGCAGGCACACCCCGGTCTGCCGCACGGCCATCACGTCCTGATGGTCGCCGAAGATCGACAGCCCCTGCGTGGCGAGTGAGCGCGCCGCGACGTGGAACACCGTCGACGTCAACTCACCGGCGATCCGGTACATGTTGGGGATCATCAGCAGCAGCCCCTGCGACGCGGTGAACGTCGTCGACAACGCCCCGCCCTGCAGCGCCCCGTGCATCGCACCAGCCGCGCCGCCTTCTGACTGCATCTCGATGACGGTCGGTACCTGGCCCCAGACGTTGGCCCGCCGGTGCGCGGCCCACTCGTCGGCCAACTCGGCCATGGTGGAACTGGGTGTGATCGGGTAGATCGAGCACAGTTCGCTGACGCGGTAGGCGACGTCGGCCGCCGCCTCGTTTCCGTCGATGATCGCCTTCACTGCCGACCCTCCTGAATCATGTCGATGGCGTGCACCGGGCACTGCTCGTAGCAGGTGCCGCATCCGGTGCATAACTCGTAGTCGAAGCGGTACCGGTTGCCCTTGCCCAGCTTGATGACGGCGTCTTCGGGGCAGGCGCCGAAGCAGCCGTCGCATTCGAAGCAGTTGCCGCAGCTGAGGCATCGGCGGGCCTCGAAATCGGCTTCCTCGTCCGTCAAACCGGCGACGACCTCGGTGAACCCCTCCACGCGGTCGTCGACGTCTGCCTCAATCTGCGTGCGGCGCTGGTGGTCGCCGAAGTACCAGAGGTTCATCTGGTCCAGGCTCACGATCGGGTTCTTGGTGGGCTGGACCCATTCCTCCCGGTTGAGCCAGGCGTCGATCCGTTGGGCGGCGCGCTTGCCGTGGCCGACCCCGATCGTGACCGTCCGGTCTGACGGGACGGCGTCCCCGCCCGCGAAGATGCCGGGCACCGCGGTCATCAGCGAGTTCGGGTCGACGTCGACGACGTCGTCATGGAAGCTCATGCCGGGGATGGCGTGCAGGAAATCGGTGTCGGCACGCTGGCCGAGCGCCATGATGACGGTGTCAGCGGCCAGCTTCTCGAAGCGACCGGTGCCGACGGCCTTGCCGTCGTCGTCGAGTTCCATGATCTCGACGGTGAGGTCGGCCTCGTCCATCGAGCTGATCGTGCGGAGCCAGTTGATCTTGACGCCCTCGGTCTCGGCGCCCTCGCGCTCCTCCTCGTGCGCAGGCATCTGCGCCTCGGTGCGCCGGTAGACGACCACCGACTCCTCGGCCCCCAGCCTGCGCGCGACACGTGCGGCGTCCATGGCGGTGTTGCCGCCGCCGTAGACGGCGACCTTCCGGCCGATTACCGGCCGCTCGCCTGAGGCGACGTCGCGCAGGAAACTGACGGCGTCGACGACGCGGGAAGCGTCGGCGCTCGGGATGTCGACCCGCTTGGAGATGTGGGCGCCCACCGCGACGAAGACGGCATCGAAGTTGCCCTCAGCCTGGGTCGCGAGGAGGTCCTTGATGGGCGCGTTCTGCCGGAACACGACGCCGAGGTTGCGCAGCCGGTCGATCTCGGCGTCGAGCACGTCGCGGGGCAGCCGGTACTCCGGGATGCCGTAGCGCATCATGCCGCCTGGCGTGTCACCGGCGTCGAAGATCTCGACCTGGTGGCCGAGCCTGGTGAGGTGGTAGGCGGCCGAGAGCCCCGAGGGGCCGGCGCCGATGACCATGACCCGGCGTCCCGAGACGCGGCGCGGCTTCGGGAACTGCCAGTCGTTGGTGATGGCCAGGTCGCCGAGGTAGCGCTCGACGGAGTGGATCGACACTGCCGAGTCGAGGTCCTTGCGGTTGCACGCCGTCTCACAAGGGTGATAGCAGACCCGGCCGTGGATCGCGGGGAACGGGTTGTCGGCGACCAGTTGCCGCCACGCTGCCTCGGCCTCGCCCGCCTTGATCAGGCGCAGCCACTCCTGGATGTTCTCGCCTGCCGGGCAGCCCGCGTTGCACGGCGGCAGCATGTCCAGGTAGATGGGTTTGCGGGATCGGACGGGGGCCACCCGGCCCACCGTGCTGGCGAGATCTGGCTGAATGGTTATATCGCGGCGTTCCGGCGTCATCGCCCTCATCCTCCTTGGCTCTACTACTAGGCATCGTAGGGCGCGGTGGAGGGGGCCGGACATTCGGGTTGGAACAAGCCACGCAAATGGCAACTGGCATTGAGTGCCACGGGGCGGCACCGATCAAGGAAGGGCCGACCAGGGTCGTGGTCGGCCCTACTCCGGCGCAGCTGCGTCAAGACAGCAAAAGGCCCACCCCACCGGGTGGGCCCTCCCCTGGGTTGGTCAGGCCTGCTTGCGTGCCTCGGCCAGGGCCGCCTCAATGTCGAGTTCCTGGATCTGCCCGATCAGCGCGTCCAGCTGCTTTCCATTGAGGAGCCCCGACTCGCGGAACACGAGCTGCCCCTGCTTGAAGGCCATGATCGTCGGGATCGACTGGATCTCGAGCGCCGTGGAGAGGTCGCGGGCGTCCTCGGTGTCGACCTTGGCGAACACGACTCCTTCGTGGCGGACTGATGCATCCTCGTAGATGGGTGAGAACCGCTTACACGGGCCGCACCAGTCGGCCCAGAAGTCGACGAGGACAATCTCGTTGTCCTCGACGGTGCTCTCGAAGTTTTCGGCGGTAAGGGCGGTGGTCGCCATGGGTGACCCCTTTCACAAGTTGGTCTCGTGGATGTTCAACGTTCAATCTTTGCCTGGTATTCCCCACCCTATGTCGGGTCTGGCCCACCGGTTCGCTACTTGATCGCGATGATCCGTCGCATCGGGAGCGCGATGCGCACCGGGCCGTCGGCGAATCGGCCACGCAGGAACTCGAAGGCCGCTGCGGCCCGTTCGGGGTCACTGGTGGCGCGGAGACCTGCCAGCAGCCGCGCGGCATCCTGTTCGTCGCCGACCTCGTAGTAGTACTTGGCCCGGGAGTCCTCCGCCTTCGTCAGGCCGACCTCGGCAAGGGCCTGTTTCGCCTTGAACTCCGTCGTCCCGGGCAGGTGCGGGGGCACCCGCAGGTAGCTGGCTAGTCGGCTGTTGAGCCTGAGGTCGTCCAGGTTGACCGGCCTCAGCGAGGGGGTGAGCGCGGCGAACACGCCACCGGGTCGAAGCACCCGGGCGGCCTCCTCAAGGAAGCGGGGACGATCGGCCACGACGGCCACCCCGAGCGACGTCACGACGGCGTCGAACGAGTCATCGGCGAACGGCAGGTACGAGGCGTGCCCCTGCACCAGCGGGCCGCGACCGCGTGCGGCGGCCTCCGCCAGTTCGGATGCCGACCGGTCGAGGCCGATGACGGTTCGCCCGGGACGACGCAGCCGCTCGACCATGGCGCCCGCGCCGCAGGCGAGGTCGAGCACCATGTTCGCCGAGGCGGAGATGGAACGCGCCAGCCACTGGTACGGGGTGCGGTCGCCACCGAAGCACCGGGAGAGCACCTCCTCCATCGCGCCCGGCTGACGGTTTCCGAACCACTTGAGCGTGGCGTCCATGTCAGACCGCATCGACGAACAGCAACTCGGCGGCGAACGGGCTGAGCTCGACCACATGGTCGCCCAGCATCAGCGCGATGCAGTCGTCGCGTCTCGACGCCTCGAACTCGCTGCCCGGCCTCACCCCGGCGACGGCCAACGCGGAGAGCGTGGCGGCGTCGGCCTGGATGTTCTCGCTCATCCGCCGCAACTTGAAGGTTCGCACGTCGGTGCCGACGACGTCGGCCAGCGGCTCGGCGCCGTGCCGGAAGGGCTCGTGTTGCTTCTCGACCCCCAGTTCACGCAGCCCGGGGATCGGGTTGCCGTATGGCGAGAAGGTCGGTTCGTGCAGGATCTCGACGAGGCGCCGTTCCACGTCGACCGAGATGACGTGTTCCCAGCGGCAGGCCTCGTCGTGCACCTTGTCCCATTCGAGCCCGATGACCTCGGTGAGGAGGCACTCGGCCAGCCGGTGCTTCCGCATCACATCTCGGGCCAGTCTCGACCCCGACGGTGTGAGCTTGATGGTGCGGTCGGGTTCGACGACCAGCAGCCCGTCGCGCTCCATCCTCGCCACGGTCTGCGAGACGGTGGGGCCGGATTGGTGGAGCCGCTCGGCGATTCGCGCCCTCAGAGGCTGCACTCCCTCTTCGAGGAGTTCGTACACCGTCCTCAGGTACATCTCGGTCGTGTCAATCAGATCGCCCATAGTCAGCCCCTTCCGGTTCCATCCTAGACGCGGGCGCACCGTCGATGTCCCGCGCGGTGGCAGGCGAAGTCAGGCGGGTTCGACGATCCACTCGCCACGGCGGATGACACCCTGCAGGACGCCTTCGTCGTCGACGAGGCAGATGTCGGCGAGCCTTCCAGGGGTGAGCTGGCCGACCTGGTCGAGACCGTGGAACGCGGCCGGGGTGGTGGCCGCCATGCGGGCGGCATCCGGGATGCTGACCCCGGCCTCCTGGACCACGAACGCGAAGGCGTTCTTCATCGTGAGGGTGGACCCGGCGATCGCGCCCGGCGTACCGTCGGCCGTCACGAGCCGGGCGGTGCCGTCGAGGACGTCGACCTCAAGCTCGCCGAGCAGGTAGCGACCGTCGCCCTTCCCGGTGGCGCTCATCGCGTCGGTGACCAGCCCGACTCGATCAGGGCCGGCCGCCTCGATGGCCATTGCGGCGATGACGGGCTGCAGGTGGATGCCGTCGCAGATCAGTTCGACCATGACCCGGTCGTCGACCAGCAGGACCGGCACCGGGCCGGGCTCGCGGTGGTGGACGGGCCGCATCGCGTTGAACAGGTGCGTGGTGATCTTGGCGCCCCACTCAACCGCTTGGGCCGTGGTCTTGTCATCGGCATCAGAGTGGCCGAACGCGACGGCGACACCAGCCTCGGTGAAGCGCTTGATGGCCTTCTCCGAGTTCTCCAGTTCCGGCGCCATGGTGATCATCTTCAGCGCCGGGCCCCCGGCCGCGATCAGCCGCTCGACCGACTCGTCGTCGGGGTGGCGCAGCAGTGCCAGGTCGTGCGCGCCCTTCTTCTCGGGGGCGAGGAACGGCCCCTCGAGGTGGATGCCGTCGAGGTCGCCCTTCTCGACGAGGCCCCGCAGAACACCTAGTTGACGCTCAAGCTTCTCGATGGGTTCGGTGACCGTCGACGCGAAGATGGTGGTCGAGCCCTGGTGCCGGTGGAAGTCGATCGCGCGGAGGTTGGCCTCTACGTCGGGATCACCGAAGGCCACCCCGACCGCGCCGTGGGTGTGGGAATCGACGAAGCCGGGCACGGCCCACAGCGTCCCCCCGCTGCCACCGGCCTCGACCGAGACGATCCGGCCTTCCTCGATCGTGATGACGGCATCGTCAATGACGCCTTCCGGCGTGACGGCGTGGGCAACCTGCAACTTCGCAACGGACATGCCTCCACGGTAGCCCCGCGGGGCTCCTGACACCGCCCTCTGGTGATTCTTGGTGCGCGTTTCACGGCAGGGGGCGCAGCGCACCCCGGGGCTGAGCCGCCTTAGGATGGCCCGGTGAGCATCCTGATCCCGCAAGACCTCCTCCCCTCAGACGGGCGTTTCGGTTCCGGCCCAGCGAAGGTGCGCCCCGAGGCGCTCGATTACCTGTCGATGCGCGGCGACCTGATGGGCACCTCGCACCGTCAGGCACCCGTGCGCGACCTCGTCCGGGTCGTGCAGCAAGGCCTTGCCGAGCTTTACCGCATCCCCGAAGGCTACGAGGTGGTGCTCGGCAACGGCGGGTCGACCCTGTTCTGGGACATGGCGGTGGCTTCACTGATCGAGCGCCGCTCGGCACACGGCGTGTTCGGCGAGTTCACCCGCAAGTTCGCCAAGGCGGCCGAACGCGCCCCGCACCTGGAATCGCCGGTGGTCACCGAGGCCCCAGCCGGCCAGGTCGCCGTCCCCGGCCCGGCCGACGTCGACACCTATGCCTGGGCGCAGAGCGAGACCTCGACCGGGGCCGTCGCGCCCGTCTCAAGGGTGGGCGACGGCCTGATCCTGATCGACGCCACCTCATCGGCCGGGGGGATGGACGCACCGATCGGCGACACCGACGTCTACTATTTCGCCCCCCAGAAGAACTTCTCCTCCGACGGCGGCCTTTGGCTGGCCTTCGCGTCCCCCGCCGCGGTCGAACGGGCCGAACAGATCAAGGCGAGCGGGCGTTGGCTACCCGAGATCCTCGATTTCTCGCTCGCCGTCAAGAACTCCCGCCAGAACCAGACGCTCAACACGCCCGCCCTGGCGACCCTGCTGCTTCTTGAGGACCAGATCGGATGGATGCTCGACCTGGGTGGCATCGACGCCGTCGCCGCGCGCTGCGCCGCCTCGACCTCGATCCTCTACCGCTGGGCTGAGAAGCGCGATTTCGCGTCGCCGTTCGTGACGTCGGAGGCCGCCCGCTCCCCCATCGTCGCCACCATCGACCTGGATGAACATATCGACGCGTCGCAGGTCATCGCGGCGCTGCGCGAGAACGGAATCGTCGACGTCGACCCGTACCGGGCGCTAAAGCGAAACCAGTTGCGGGTCGGCTGCTACGCGTCGGTCGACCCCGATGACGTCGAGGCGCTCACGGCGTGCCTCGACTATGTGATCGAGCGGTTGTAGCCGGACATGTGAGGCCGGATCAGCGCTTCGCGAAGAAGGTGACGGCGCCAGCAAGCACCGCGAGCAACCCCGCCAACGCGACCGCAACCAGCGTCCCGGAACGGTTCGGCTGCGCATCGCCACCGGCGGACTGATCCGGATCGGCACTGGCCGAGCCACTCGGGGTCCCAGAGGCGGACTGAGAGGCCGAACCGGGCGGGGCTGGCGAGACGGTGGTCGTCGTGTCCGACGCCGGCACCTGGGCGGTGCGGATCGTCGGGTTGCCACCCACGTAGATCTCATCGTCCTGCCCGACGGCGATCGACTCCGCCTCTGACGCGCCGGTGATCGTGTCCGTCACCAGGGTCTCCCAGGTGAACGCGTCGAGGTACTCGATGCCGACGGCGGTACGCAGTGCCATGGTCGAGCCGTCGGTGAGGAACACGCCGTCGCTGACACCGTCGGGCGCATCGGCGACCCTGGTGAGGGTGTTCATGCTCTCGCGGGAAGGGGATTCGGAGCCGCGGTAGATTCCCGGATCGTCCCCTGCGGTGACGATGTAGATGTTGCCCCGGCCCGAGATCAGCATCGCCTTCGCGTCTCTCGGGCCATCCTCGTACTCGAAGTCGTAGGCGAAGTACGACGAGTTCCCGCCATCGGGCTCGCCGAGACGGAAGATGACGACGTAATCCCGGGAGGCGTCGGTGTCACCGATGTCGCCGACCCAGAGCCGACCTTCGCTCCAGGCGAGGGCCTGGACGGACTCGGTATTGGCGCCGAAGCTCCACGTCTCGCCGCTGTCGGCTTCGACGACGCTCCCGGAGGCCGCTTCCGGGCCTGCGAGCCACAGCCGCGAGTCGCCCGGTTCGAAGGCCATGCCGACCACCGGGGTGGCCCCCGCCGGCGGCGTGATGTCCTGGGCGGTAGCTGGTAGCACCGCGAGGCTGAGGCCGATCGCGGCGGCTACGGCGGCACAGCCGCGGGACATAGTCTTCATCGGGACCCCAGCATAGCCATGGGCTCAGGGATTCGCCGTCAGACCGCTCCAGACGGCTCCCAGGACGGCGACCAGCACCAAGGCGACCAACACCCCGGTGACGATCAGGCGGCGAGTTCTCGGATTCATCCTGGCCGATGCTACGCCACCGCTACGGTGGAGGCATGCCGAGACTCCTGGTCTTCGCCGTTCGCATCGACGATGTGCGCGACATCTTCGGCGCCGAAGCCGCCCTGGCCGAGCGCCTAAGGAGCGTCGCGGCGGCGAGCTTCAGTGCTCAGCAGCCCACGAGACGGCGGTGGTTCAAACCGATGCTACGCCGCGACCCCGACACGGAGGTCCGCACCGACCGACCCCTGCGTGGGGAGGTCGACGCTCTGCTGTCGGGAGGCTTCATTGAGCCGGACCGTCAGCCCGCCGCGTGGCGGGTCTTCACGCTCTGGCTCGAAGACCTGTCGACGGCCAGCGTCGAGGTCGCCTGGGACCCGGAGCTCTTCGACCGGGTCGAGTGGGACCTGGCGCGGGCGGGGCTCAACAGCGACTATTCGCTCCGAAGGCTGGCCGACCGTCAGCTGGGCACCCCCCTTCGCCCCCTGCCCGGACAGGTGGTGGGCTACGCCAAGGCGGTACACGTCGCAGAGACCGCCGACGCCGTCCGGGCCGCTCTGGCGGTGCCCGACCTGCCCGGTGAGACGGCAGATTTCGTCGTCCCGATCCTCGAAGTGCTGGACGTCGCCGCCGGGCACGGCCTCGAGATCGTCGTGGTCGGCGCAGACTGACGTCGATTCGGTTGGCAGTAGGCGTTGAGCACTATCCCGGGTTCGATACCGATGTGACCGCAAACAGGTGTGGTTTCGCCCAACGAACCCCGGATAGTGCTCAAAGTCAGACCCGACCTCAGCCCTACCCGATCACCAGCACCAGGTCGCCGCCCTCGAGCGGGGTGGTGCCCGACAGCACTACCCGCTTGACGATGCCCGCCACCGGCGCGTTGATCGCGGCCTCCATCTTCATCGCCTCGACCGTGGCGACCTGATCGCCGACGGCGACCTCGTCGCCTTCCCGCACCGTCGGGGTGACGGCGCCGAGGAACGGGGCGGCCACGTGGCCCTTGTTGCCCGGGTCGGCCTTCTCAGCGGCTGCGACCTCCGACTTGATCGACAGGTCGCGCACCCGCACCGGCCGGATCTGGCCGTTGAGCAGGCACATCACCGTGCGCTTTCCGCGCTTGTCCGGCTCGGAGATCGCCTCAACCCCGGCAAGCAGGGTGAGCCCCTTGTCCAGTGTGATCGCGTATTCCACCCCCGGCCGCATGCCGTACAGGCACGGCAACGTCGGCAGCACCGAGATGTCGCCGAAGATGTCGCGCTGCTGCTGGAACTCCTTCGTCGGGCCGGGGAACAGCAGCCGGTTCAGGGTCTCCTGGCGTCCCCTTCCTGGCCGCGCCAGGGCCTCGAGGTCCTCGTCTGCCACCTGAGTGACCCGCACCGGGGCCCGGCGCCCCTCGATCGCGCGGCTGCGGAACGGCTCGGGCCACCCACCGGCCGGCTGGCCCAGCTCACCGTTGAGGAATCCGATCACGGAGTCGGGGATGTCGAACTTCTGCGGATCGGCCTCGAACTCGCCGGGGTCCGCCCCGACGGCCACCAGGTGCAGAGCGAGGTCGCCCACCACCTTCGACGACGGCGTCACCTTCGTCGGTCTGCCGAGGATCTTGTCTGCCGCCTCGTACATGTCCTCGATGGCCTCGAACTTCTCGCCGAGCCCCAGCGCGATGGCCTGCTGCCTCAGGTTTGAGAGCTGGCCACCCGGGATCTCGTGCGAATACACCCGCCCTGTGGGCGCGGGCAGACCCGACTCGAACGGCGCGTAAAGCTTCCGGACGGCCTCCCAGTACGGCTCGAGGTCGAGCACGGCCTGCGGGTCCAGTTCCGTCGCCCTTCCGGTCTGGTCGAGGGCCATCACCAAGGCGGACATCGGTGGCTGCGATGTCGTGGAGCTCATCGCGGAGTTGGCCACGTCGACCGCGTCGACGCCGGCGTCCACCGCGGCCATGAGCGTCGCGAGTTGCCCCCCGGTGGTGTCGTGCGTGTGCAGGTGGACCGGCAGGTCGAAACGCTCGCGCAGGCCACGGACCAGGCGGCGCGCCGCCTCAGGGCGAAGCAACCCGGCCATGTCCTTGATCGCGAGGATGTGCGCACCCGATTCGACGATGCGCTCGGCGAGCCGGAGGTAATAGTCGAGCGTGTAGGTCTTCTCGGCCGGGTCGAGCAGGTTCGCGGTGTAGCACAGCGCGACCTCGGCCACCGACTCGGTGTTTCGGACGGCATCGATCGCCGGACGCATCTGCTCAACGTCGTTCAGTGCGTCGAAGATCCGGAAGATGTCGACGCCGGTGGCGGCGGCCTCCGCGACGAACGCCTCTGTCACCTCGGTCGGGTACGGGGTGTAGCCGACGGTGTTGCGGCCACGCAGGAGCATCTGCAGGTTCTGGTTCGGCATCGCCGAGCGGAGGCTCGCCAGCCGTTCCCACGGGTCCTCGCCGAGGAAACGCAGCGCCACATCGTAGGTCGCCCCGCCCCAACACTCGACCGAGAACATGTTGGGCAGGCTCCGCGCCTGGACGGGCGCTACAGCCAGCAGGTCACGGGAGCGCACCCTGGTCGCCAGAAGCGACTGGTGAGCGTCGCGGTAGGTGGTGTCGGTGACTGCCACGGGTACCTGGTCGCGCAGCGCACGGGCGAATCCCTCCGCACCGAGCGCTAGAAGCCGCTGTCGTGGACCGTCAGGAACGGCCGCTGCGAGGTTGGCCCTCGGGAGCTTTTCACGCGGGTCGAGCATGGTGGGGGCATCGCCGTTGGGCTTGTTGACGGTGACCTCGGCCAGGTGACGCAGCAGCTTCGTCGCCCTGTCAGCCGGGGTCCGGGCCGACATCAGGTATGGCCGCTCGTCGATGAACGACGTGGTAACCCCGCCCTTCTCGAACTCAGGGTCGTCGAGGACGGCCCGCAGGAACGGGATGTTCGTGGCGACACCCCGCACGCGGAACTCGGCCAGCGCGCGTCTTGCGCGTGCGATCGCCATGTCGAGGTTGCGGCCCCGGGCCGTCAGCTTCACCAGCAGCGAATCGAAGTGGGGGCTGATCTCCACGCCGGTACCGGTGGTTCCGCCGTCCAGCCTGATCCCCGCACCCGACGCGGAACGGTAGGCGGTGATCAGGCCCGTGTCGGGGCGGAATGAGTTGAGCGGATCCTCGGTCGTGATCCGGCACTGCAGGGCGGCGCCGCGGATCTCCAGGGCGTCCTGGCTGATGCCGATGTCGGCGAGGCTCTCACCGTTGGCGATGCGCATCTGCGCCTGCAAAAGGTCGACGTCGGTGATCTCCTCGGTGATGGTGTGCTCGACCTGGATGCGCGGGTTCATCTCGATGAACACGTGTTGCCCAGCCCTCGGCCCGTTGGTCTCGACGAGGAACTCGACGGTGCCGGCACAGGTGTAGCCGATGGCCTTGGCGAACTTGACCGCGTCGTTGGTGAGCGACTCACGCAGGTCGTCGGAGATGTTTGGCGCGGGCGCGATCTCGATCACCTTCTGGTGGCGCCGTTGGATCGAACAGTCCCGCTCGAAAAGGTGGACCGTGTTGCCCTGGCTATCGGCGAGGATCTGCACCTCGATGTGGCGCGGCGCGGAGACGGCCTGCTCGACGAAGACGGTCGGGTCACCGAAGGCGCTCTCCGCCTCCCGCATGGCTGCGCCCAGTTCGGCCTCGAACGCTTCCGGGTCGTCGACGCGTCGCATGCCGCGGCCACCGCCACCGGCGACAGCCTTGACGAAGACGGGGAACCCGATCTCATCGGCCGCCCGTCTGAGCGCCTCGGGATCGGTCGAGGGTGGGCACGATGCCAGCGTCGGGATGCCTGCCGAACGGGCGTGCTCGATCGCGGCGACCTTGTTGCCCGCCATCTCCAGCACGGTCGCCGACGGGCCGATGAACGTGATGCCGTTCTCGGCACAGGCGGCGGCGAGGTCGGGGTTCTCCGAGAGGAAACCGTAGCCGGGGTAGACGGCATCCGCGCCCGCCTCCTTGGCTGCGCGGATCATCTCGGCGATGTCGAGATAGGCCCGGACGGGGTGGCCGACGTCCCCGATGAGGTACGCCTCGTTCGCCTTCACCCGGTGGTCGGCGTTGCGATCCTCGTATGGGAACACCGCGACGGTGCCCAGGCCGAGTTCGTAGGCGGCGCGGAAAGCGCGCACCGCGATCTCGCCTCGGTTGGCAACCAAAACCTTATGGAACATGCCGGTCATGCTAGCCGCCCATCCCCCGTCGCCCGCTTCTCGTCCAGTCGCCCGGCCCGCTTGTTGACAGCAAGACGCCCCCGCCCGTGCAGCGGCACGGCGGGGGCGTCGAGGCTGGTCAGGCGCCCAGCAGGTTCAGGATCACGCCCTGAGCGAAATAGAGAACGAAGAGCCCCGCGACGACGTACATCAGCGCGTGGATCTTGCGCCATTCGCCGAGGATCAGCCGGATGAAGACGTAGGCGAGGAAGCCCGCGCCGATGCCGACGGTGATCGAGTAGGCGAAGGGCATCAGGATGATCGTCAGGAAGACGGGGATGCCGATCTCCGGCCTCGTCCAGTCGATCTCGTTAATCTGGGAGATCATGAGGAAGCCGACGAACACCAGCACGGGGCTGGCGGCCTCGAACGGCACAAGGTTGACCAACGGAGCCAGGAACACCGCGAGAAGGAACGCCGCGCCGGTGACGACGGACGCGAGGCCGGTGCGGGCACCCTCTCCGACACCGGCGGTCGACTCGACATAGCTCGTGCTCGACGACACCGATCCGAGGCCACCGACGACCGCGCCGAGCGAATCGACCAGCAGGATCTCGGTGGTGCGCGGCGGCATGCCGTCGGCGTCGTTGAGGCCACCCTCGGAGCCGACGGCGACCATGGTGCCCATGGTGTCGAAGAAGTCGGCGAGGAGGAGGGAGAAGACCAGCACCACGAGGGCGAGGAAGTGCGCGAACTGGAACTTGCCGTCGACGAAGAATGCGCCGACCATGTCGACGCGGCCCAGCAGGCTCAGATCGGGCCAGGAGAAGCCGGAGAGCGAGGGCACGTTGAGGGCCCAACCGGTCGGGTTGGAACCGTCTGCGGCCTGGCCTCCGACATGGCCGATGGCCTCCACGATGATCGCCAGCACCGTGCCGGAGATGATCGAGATGAGCATCGCACCCTTGACCTTGAGCACGTGGAGCGTGATCAGGAGCACGAGACCGATCAGGAACACGAGGATCGGCCAGCCTTGAAGGTTCCCGCCCACTCCCAGGGTCACGGGGGTTCCGGAGCCTTGGCGGATGACACCGGCGTTGACGAGGCCGACGAAGGCGATGAACAGGCCGATACCGACGGAAATGGCGGTCCGCAGCGGGGGCGGCACGGCCTTGAACACCGCAGTCCGGAAACCGGTGAGCACCAGGACGGTGATGATGATGCCTTCCCAGACCACCAGACCCATGGCCTGCGGCCAGGTCATCTGCGGTGCGAGGGTGTAGGCGACGAGCGCGTTGAGGCCGAGCCCTGAGGCGATCGCCATGGGGAACCGGCCGACGACACCCATCAGGATCGTCATGATGCCCGCGATCAGCGCGGTGGCCGCGGCGACCATGGCGATGGAGGTGCCGACGGCGGCACCGTCGATCTGCGTCATGGCTGCGTCCAGGAACTTCGGTGCACCCGAGATCAGGTTGCCGTTCTTGTCAGCACCGGTTCCGATGATGAGGGGGTTCAGCGCGATGATGTAGGCCATCGCGAAGAAGGTGACGAGGCCGCCGCGGAACTCCCGCGGGATGGAGGAGCGACGCTTGGAGATCTCGAAGTAACGGTCGAGACCCGACGTCGGAGGCGAGGTGTCGTTGGAATGCTTTGCAGCCGAAGGCGAAATCGTGTCCACGGAGCGCCATAGTAGAGCGCCGACAGGCATTCCCGGGCACCGGACCGGCTTAATGACGGTTGAGCTGGCCCCCAGTTGGTTGAGCCGGGGCCGTGAGCGAAGCTAACCGCCCGTGACGAAACCACCCCTCGAGCAGCGCCAACCCCGCCACCGACGGCTGAGCCCGACCCCGCGCCGTGCACAAATCTCTGTATACGTAGAGGCAACCCCACATAGAGACTGCCTCCACACATAGAGAGATCTATGCACGGCATTGACGATATCGGGCCCCCGATGGGTCTTGGACGGCCACCCGATCAGCGGCCATGAGCCCTACTGGGGAGCACCGAGTGGCTTGCCCTAAGCTGGGTACCGGTCAAGAAAGGGTGCCTCAATGAACCGAATCAAGACGTCCCTCCT
The DNA here is from genome assembly GCF_900141915.1 of Tessaracoccus bendigoensis DSM 12906. Taxonomy (GTDB): domain Bacteria; phylum Actinomycetota; class Actinomycetes; order Propionibacteriales; family Propionibacteriaceae; genus Arachnia; species Arachnia bendigoensis. Next base: position 18,172 of record NZ_FQZG01000080.1, read on the forward strand.
CGTCGGGGCTGGCGTGTTTGCCTTGACGCTGTCCGCCTGCTCAGGCACCGGCGGCGCTCCGGATCCCGTCGGGCAGGGCACCGGTGCCGCCAACTCGGCGGGCACGAACAACGAGCCGGCCACCGCCCCGACCGAGGTGACGGTTGAGGCCCCGGCCGGGGGTGCCGCCGTCCGGCTCGGAGACACCGAGGAGGCGATCGACACGGTCGGCTGCACCGAGATCAACGGCTCATGGGCCGTCAGCGGCAGCAACGAGGGCGGAGCGAAGGCGGCAGTGACCACCTCGCAGGACCGCCAGAGCGTCGTGACCGCCAGCGTGGTCCTGGCCGACGGGAAGTTGGTCGACGTGAAGGACGGTCAAGGCTCGGCAACGATCACGTGGGAAGGCGAGAACTTCACCGTCGTCGGCACCGGCCCCTACCTGGATCTGATGGCGGGCGAGACGGCCAGCACGCAGGAGATCGGCTTCATGCTCAAGGGCTCCTGCCCCAGCTGACGCCTGCTTCGGAGAAAACCCCGATCGGTGCTCGCCGACCGGGGTTTTCTCCGTTCTCGTATGGCCGCGGCGGCGGGAGTGTCGCGCAGGCGGGAGTGTCGCGCAGGCAGGAGCGACGCGCCGTCGGGAGCGACGCGCCGTCGGGAGCAACGCCCGTCGGGAGCAACGCCCGTCGGAAGCAACGCGCCGTCGGGAGCGACGCTCCGGAGGGAGCCGCGAGGCTGGACTTGCGCGTCGTCATCGTCAGGCAGTGGCCCATCCTCGACGTCAGACACACCAAAATCGACCACTGG
>NZ_FQZG01000096.1 GCF_900141915.1 Tessaracoccus bendigoensis DSM 12906
GTGTCTGGGGTCGAGTATTGGCCACTGCTTGGTTCTGACCGGCTGCTCACCCTGGGGAAAATCGGCCATTGGTCGATTCTGCTGTGTCTGGGGTCGAGAAGTGGCCAATGAGTGTTTCCCTGAACAGGGGACGAACCCTCGTCCCTGAGCACTGGTCGATTTTCGGGATGAGACGGGGCAGAAGTGGCCAGTGGTCGATTCTCGTGGCTGCCTGTGGGACGGTGCGCTTCCCGGGTCTGCCTGTGGGACGGTGCGCGTCCCGGGTCTGTCTGTCTGACGGCGGGCGTCCCGGGTCTGCGCCCGAACCGCACCCGCTGGGTCAGGGCTGGTTGATCTTGTCGAAGCGCTTTCCCTCTTCCTTCGCCGGCAGCGCGCACAGGATCGCGACCACGAAGCTACCCAGGTAAGGGATCAGGTTCAGGAACATCATCTTGCCGGAGGCTCCCGTGTCGTGCAGACGGCGGACGCCGATCGCAATCCCGGGCACCAGGGCCGCCAGGAAATACAGCCCGACGATCCCGCCGAGCAGGCTTGACAGGAACCCGGACCCACCAAACGCGTTGTCAAGTATCCCGGCGCCGGCCGCGAGCAGGATGTGGGCCAGCGCGACCCACCAGAATTCGCTGTGACTCGCCCGGCCGGTGAACGTCAGGCCCCTTGTCCAGAAGCGCTTATACGCATCGACGGGGGCCATGCCGCGCAGCGGGGCGTCGCTGGCCGTCGGGTCTTCGAGAAGCGGCCGCCCATAGAACGGTTGCTGCGCCATCGGCAGATAGGGAGGCTGCTGCTGACCGTAGAACGGGACCCCGTACGCGCCTTGCTGCGGCGGGGGAGCGCCGTAGGAGTAGTTCGTGTTCGCGTCCTCGTAGTGGTAGCCGAGTGGCTCGTCCAGAGGCTGAGGGAGCGACTCCTGGGGAACAGGGGAATCGGCCGGGTCCCCTTGCGGCTCGTTCAGTGCGGCATACGGATCGTCGGTCATGCCCACTATTGTCCCACGAGAGTCAGGGACGGCTCGCGGGCAGCAAAGCGACCAGGGGTATTCGCGACGCTGGTCGCAGACGCACCCTGAGACCCGCCGCCCGCCTGGCCTGGCCTGGCAGCCCAACCACTCGGAACCCAAACGGCCGACAAGAATCGCCAGGTGGCGCCCGCCAGGAAGCGCTCCGGCCAGTGTTGCGGAAGGGCCCCTCAGGTGCCGGGACGGTTGTCCCGGAACTCACGCAGGTGGTAGCCGAGCGACGATTCGCCGTCGGTCGATGCGACCACGACGGTGCCGAGCACTATCGTGTGGTCGCCGCCGGGCAGGAACTGGAGGTCCTCGCACTCCAGCCATGCCACCGCGCCCTGAATGTGGGGCAACCCGTGGTCTCGGTGCCAGACCACCTCCGCGAACCGGTCGGGGAGGTGCCGGCTCGCGAACCGCATCGCGACATCGCTCTGCCCTCCGGCGAGCACGTTGATTCCCGCACGGCCGCCTGCCCGCAGCCGCTCGACCATGCCACCTCTGTTGTCCAGAGCGAACACCACCATCGGTGGATGGATCGAGAGCGACGCGAATGCGGAAACTGTCGTGCCGGTCGGCTGTCCGTCGACCTCCGTGGTCACCACCGTCACGGGTGCCGGCACCCTGGCCATGGCCTCCCGGAAGGCCACTTCGAGCTCATTCACGCCCCCACCGTAGCCGTGGACCGCAACCGGCCTCGGCCACAGGAAGGTCGTTGAGACGGTGCCGCATCAGCGATTCCGGTAGGTTGAAGCAGTCCAGAGGCGAGGAGGCCGCATGCAGGTCCAGTGGTGGAGCATCATCCCGTTCGTGGTTCTTCTCCTGTGCATCGCGGTGCTCCCACTGGTCAGAGCCACGGCACACACCTGGGAGAAGAACCAGGTCAAGCTGGCGGTTGCGCTGGTCCTCGGTTTGCCGGTGGCCACCTGGTTCATCATCGCCGGTGCCGGCGCCGAGGTGGCCCACGCGATGGTCGAGTACGCGCAGTTCATCATCCTGCTACTGGCCCTGTTCGTCGTCTCCGGCGGCATCTTCTTGTCCGGAGACATCCGCGCCACCCCCAGGAACAACACCATCTTTCTCGCGATCGGTGGGGCGATCGCCTCGTTCATCGGCACCACGGGCGCGGCGATGCTGCTGATCCGGCCGCTGCTAAACACCAACAGCGAGCGTCGGATAAAGGCCCACACCGTCGTGTTCACCATCTTCATCGTCGCCAACTGCGGAGGGGTCCTGACACCCCTTGGTGACCCGCCGCTGTTCCTCGGCATGTTGCGTGGCGTGCCGTTCGAATGGACCTTCAACCTCTTCTTCGAGTGGCTGTTCGTCAACTCGCTGCTCCTGATCACGTATCACGCGCTCGACCGGCACGCCTACTCGCAGGAGTCACCGTCGGCGATCGCTGCCGACGATTCGCACCGCGCCCCGCTCGGCCTGCGTGGCGCCGTCAACCTTGTCTTCTTCGCGATGATCATCGTGGCCGTCGCGTTCCTGCCCTCGCTGGACCTGCACGCCATCGAGACCGGGCACGCGACCTTGCAGCAGTGGATCCCGTGGCGCGAGATCGTGATGCTGAGCGCCGCGGCGGCGTCATACTTCCTCGGGGACAAGGTGGCCCGGTTCGAGCTGAACAAGTTCTCCTGGACGCCGATCCTCGAGGTCGCCGCGCTGTTCGTCGGGATCTTCCTGACGATGATCCCGGCGCTGAACTTCCTCGGCCAGGTCGCCGGTTCGCTGCCCATCAACCGGGTCGTCCTGTTCCTGTTCACCGGTGGCATCTCCGGTGTGCTGGACAACGCTCCTACGTATGCGACCTTCTTCGAGATCGCCGCGCAGCTGCCTGGCGACCCGAGGGTGGCAGGGGTGCCCGAAGAGTTACTCGTCGCCGTGTCGCTGGGAGCCGTGTTCGGTGGGGCGCTGACCTACATCGGCAACGGGCCCAACTTCATGGTCAAGTCCGTTGCCGATTCGGCCGGGGTGCAGACCCCGTCGTTCGGTCGCTACATCATGTTGAGCTTCACATTCCTCGTGCCGGTGCTGGCCGCCATGGTCCTGATCTTCCTGACCGACGGCTGGCTGTGGCGTGGGCTCGGAATCGCGGTGGCCGCGGCGATCGTGGGCCGCGCGGTGTGGATCATGGCGCGGACCCGCCCACGGGAGACGGTGAACTGATTGCTGGGTCCGGTGCACCGCAGCCGTAGCCACGGTTTGGAGCCAGGCTCCTCCCCGTAGCCCGATGCCAGCCCCTGCTACACGTTGGACACCGGCTCTTCGGGATCCTCGGTGTAGATGCCGGGGGCGTCGTAGATCAACGACGCGCCGTCGGCCTCCGCCTTCATCTGCTGCGGTGCGATCAGGCGCGCCAGGTGGTATACGCCGATCGTCACGATCGTGCCGAGCGCGATCCCGCCCAGCTCGAACCCGTCGCCGATCGGTAGCGACACGTTCCCGATGCCGATGATGATGCCCGCCGCGGCGGGGATCAGGTTCAGCGGATTGCCGAAGTCGACGTTGTTCTCCTTCCAGATCTTCGCGCCGAGCAGGCCGATCATGCCGTACAGCACCACCGTGATACCGCCGAGCACCGCAGAGGGGGTGGCGGAGATGACGGCGCCGAACTTGGGCGAGAAGCCGAACAGGATGGCCACTACAGCGGCGACGAAGTAGGCGGCGGTTGAATAGACGCGCGAGGCGGCCATCACGCCGATGTTCTCCGCGTAGGTGGTGGTGGGTCCGGCACCAACGACGGTCGCCAGCATCGAGGTGGCGCCGTCGGCGGCGATGGCACGACCCATCATCGGGTCGAGGTCCTCCTTCGTCATCTCAGCCACCGCCTTGACGTGCCCGGCGTTCTCGGCGATGAGCGCGATCACCACCGGCAGCGCGACAACGATGGCGGCCAGGCTGAAGTGCGGCAGGTGGAACCCGACGACGTTGCTCGCCATCTGGGCGGGGTCGGTGCTGTAGACCCAGTTGGCGAGGTCGGTCACCGGAGGCAGGCCGAACCAGTCGGCCGAGGCCACCCCGGACCAGTTGACGCGGTAGACGGGGTTACCGTCGGCGCCGGTGCTCAGCGGGCCTGCCACCATGTCGACGACCCAACTCAGCGCGTAACCGATCACCAGCGACAGGAAGATCGCGATGCGGCCGAGGAAACCCCTGAGTCCGATGGACAGGGCCACCACGATCAGCATGACGGTGAAGGCCAGCCACGGGTCGACCGGCCAGTACACCGTCGCCACCACGGGGGCCAGGTTGAACCCGATCAGCATCACGACCGACCCGGTGACCACCGGTGGTAGCGCCTTGTGGATCACGCGGGCACCAGCGAAGTGGATGATCAGGCCGACCATGAACAGCGTCAGGCCGACGACGAACAGCGCGCCCGTGAGGTCGGACGGGTTGCCGCCGGCCGAGTAGATCGCCGTCGCCACACCCACGAACGACGCTGATGAGCCCAGGTAGCTGGGTACGCGGTGCTTGACGACGAACAGGAAGATCAGGGTCGCGACGCCCGACATCATCACCGCGAGTTGCGGATTCAGGCCCATGAGTAGGGGGAACACGAACGTCGCCCCGAACATCGCGACCACGTGCTGGGCACCCAACCCGATGGTCCTTCCCCACGAGAGTCGTTCGGTCGGTTTCACCACGGCACCTGGGAGGAGAATGCCGTTGTTGTGCAGCTTCCACATGGGGAGGAGTCCTTTCGTCCGCCGCATGTTACCGGGGGACGGCCCCGGCCCGGGAACCGGGGTCGCACGGGGACGGCGCAGGCCATGAGGGCACGTGATCGGGGCCCGCTGCCACGGACGGGGCGCTCGACGCTACGGTTGAGGCATGGCGCATGACGTTCTGGTGCTCGGAGCGACGGTGGCTGGCCTCACCGTCGCACGTCGCCTTGCCAGGATCGGTTACGACGTCGTCGTCCTCGATCCCAACGCCGAGGCCCTGAGCGCGTCGATCGGGCACGGTGTCGCCGCCGTCGGGCACGGGTCGACCATCGCCAACATGGCGCATGCCTACGGCGTTCCGGCGGCCCGGGAACACATCGAACGAAACCTCGCAGGCATGCGTGAGATCGCGCGCAATCTTCCCGACGCGACCAAGCTGCCGCTGCGCGACCGGTCCCTGCCTGGACGCGACGAGGAGGAGAGCCGCAGGATCGTCGCGCTCCTTCGTGAGGCGGGGGCGTCGGCGGAGCTCATCGTCTCCCCGGAAGGGCCGACGATCATCTCAGAGGCCCTATGCGTCGACCCGACGGCGTATGCGGGAGCCCTGCGCGCCGCTGCGGTGGCGGAGGGGGCGCAGATCGTCGAGTCGGTGACGGTGACCCATCTGACCCGTCGCGAGGGCAGCACGCGGGTGCGCTTCCTCGACAACCGCGCGTGGGTGCGCGAACCGAAGGTGATCAGCGGGGTGGCGGTGGTGGACACCCTTGGCATCAGCCCGTGGGGTCGCGCCGCGAGGGTCGGGCCCGCGCAGTGGGTGCCGTTCGTGCGTGGAGTGCCCGCGAAACGTCGCCAGGAGGTCACGCTCGAATCCGGGTCGACGGTCTGGATGGTTCGCCCCGTCGACGACGGTGTCCTGGTGCTGGGGCAGAAGGCCTCCCTTTCGCAGATCGACTCGGCCGCCGACGAGTTGCGCCGTTTCGTGACCGACGAGATGGGCCTTCGCGACCCTGAGCCGGGGCGGCTGGCGATCGACCCCAGCGACCACGGTCGCCCGGTCGTCGGCGCCTCCGCCATCCCCGGAGGGTTCTACGCCCGCGGCAATGGCCGGGGGGAACTGATGAACGGGACGGCGAGCGGCTACTACCTGTACGGGTTGCTGTCGGGTCGACGCGACTCGGGCAACGCGTTGCCGCCGCTCACCCAGCTGAAAGCGGCCGGCGCACGGTTGTTCCGTCGCCGCTGAAACCGCGTCGGGGACCGGGCGACCGGTCGAGGACCGGCCCGCCGTCGTCAGACCCAGGCGTTGCCCAACCACATCCGCATCCACCACTGCGGCTGGGTGATGAGCTCGGCGGTGAGGATCGGGTAGATGAACGCGAAGTTGAAGATGATCAGGGCGATCAACGCGCCCACCAGCATGGCGCGCCGCCGTCGCTGAGGACCGGCGGCCGGCCCGAGCACCTTGCCGAGCGCCATCGCCAGCACCGTCACGCTGAAGGGGATGATCATGATCGCGTAGAAGAAGAACTGCGGACGGTCGGTGTACTGGAACCAGGGCAGCCAGACGGCCGCGATCGCGACCAGCGGGACGCCGAAACGCCAGTCGCGCCAACGGATCCACCACACGACGGCGAACACGATCGCCACCAGCGCCGCCCACCAGAGTATGGGGGTGCCCATCGCGGAGATGATCCGCATGCAGGTGGTGCCGACCGCCTCACAGCCATCCGTGCCCGGTTGGATGCCGTTGACGGCCTCGATGCCCGTCGGGCGCAGCATCAGTAGCCACCCAGCGGGGTTCGCGTCATAGGGATGCGTGACCCCTGCCATGTAGTCGCCGGTGTGGAAGTCGTAGATCTCCCGGTGGTAGTGCCACAACGATGCCAGCGGTTCGCCGAGCAGCTTGACTGTCGGGTCGCCCGGGTTGTTGGCGCCCCAGTCCCTGCTCCAGCCTCCGGTGGTCGTCAGCCACTTGAGCCAGGTCGCGACGTAGACGGGCAACGCCACGACCACCAACTGGACGAACGCCATCGGGGCATCGATCAGCAGCGAGAACCATCGGTTCCTGCCCGCCCCGGCCAGGCGCCGTGCGCCGATGTCCCAGAACACGACCAGGATCCCGAACGCGGCGAGCAGGTAGATTGAGTTCCATTTCACCGCGCACGAGGCGCCGAACAGGACGCCGGCCAGGAATCGCCAGGGGCGCCAGAGCAGAAGCGGGCCGAACTTCCCACCAAGGTCCGGCAGGTCGTGTTCTCGCAGGTGGTCGGCCAGTTTGTGCCTGAACCAGTCCCGGTCGGCCAGCAGCGCCGAGACGGCAGCGACCGCGAATGTGGCCTGGAAGATGTCGAGCAGCGCCAGCCTGCTCATCACGAATGCGAGGCCGTCGAAGGCCAGCAGCACGCCGGCGATTCCGCCGACCAGCGTCGAGCGGGAGAGGCGACGCGCCATGCGGATCGTGAAGAACACCAGCAGCGTGCCGAAGACGAGCGAAGCGAACCGCCACCCGAATGCGTTCATGCCGAACAGTTGCTCGCCCCAGCCGATGAGCAGCTTGCCGAGAGGGGGATGCACCATGAACTCGGCCGTGTCCAGCATCCCGCTCGTGTCGCCGCCCAGCAGCAGATCGTTGGCGTTCTCAGACCAGTTGCGCTCGTACCCGCTCTGCAGCACCGCCCAGGCGTCCTTGGCGTAATACGTCTCGTCGAAGAGCAGCTTGTTCGGGAAGCCGAGGTTGTAGAACCGGAGCAGGAAGGCCATCACGGTGATCGAAATGGTCACGACCCACCCGCGGGTCCGGTCGCGGAGGCGCCCATCATCGAGCGCGGCCAAGGTCGTCAGCACAAGAAGCATCATAGGCTGAACCCATGCAACCCCTGACCAGCGGAGCGCTGATCCTGGCGGCGACCCCCATCGGGTCGTCCACCGACGCCAGCGAAGCGCTCCGATCCACCCTCGCCGAGGCCGACCTGATCGCGGCCGAGGACACCCGCCGTTTCGTGACCCTCACCAAACGGCTCGGTATCGAGCCGACCGGCAGGGTGGTCAGCTACTTCGAGGGCAACGAATCCTCCCGCACCGGGGAACTGGTCGACGCCGTAGCCGCCGGCCAGAAGGTGGTGCTGGCAACGGACGCGGGGATGCCGTCAGTCTCGGACCCCGGCTACCGGGCCGTGGTCGCGTGCATCGAAGCGGGGCTACGGGTGACCGCCGTGCCCGGGCCTTCCGCCGTGCTCACGGCACTTGCCGTGTCGGGGCTCAGTGTCGACCGGTTCTGTTTCGAGGGCTTCCTCCCCAGGAAGTCGGGCGAGCGCAGCCGACGGCTCGCGGCGCTGGCGCGCGAGGAACGCACCATGGTCTTCTTCGAGGCACCCCACCGTCTGGAGGCGTTCCTCCGGGACGCCGCCACCCAACTCGGTGACGACCGCCGGGCGGCCGTCTGCCGGGAGCTGACGAAACCGTATGAGGAGATCAGACGCGGTGGGCTGGCTGAACTTGTCGGCTGGGCCCATGATGGCGTCCGCGGCGAGGTGACGCTCGTCGTCGCGGGGGCAGATCCTCAGGAGGCATCGGTCGAGGACGCGCTCGGCCTGGTTCGGCAGCGGATGGCAGACGGTGCGAAACTGTCTTCCGCGGTCGGGGAGGTCGCGAAACTGACCGGGGCGAACCGGAAAGAGCTGTACGCGGCCGCGCTGGCCGACAAGGAGAACCAATGAGCGTGATCGAAGAACTGGGCCTGCCGCCGCTGCCGGAGCCGCTGCCGCGCCCCGTCATCGACAACCACACGCACCTCGCCTCGACCCGCGGGTACTCGTCGCTGCCGGTCGAGGAGAATCTGCGACTCGCCCGTGAGGTCGGGGTGACCAGGGTCATCGAGGTCGGCTGCGACGTGCCGGACGCACGCTTCGCCGTGGAGTTGGCCTCTCGGAACCCCGATGTGCGGGCGGCGGTTGCGCTGCACCCAAACGAGGCGGCGCGAACCTTCCTCGGCCGCGGTGCGGAGGCCCTGGAGCGTGACCTCGAGGTGATCGGGTCGCTGGTCGGTCGGCCGGAGGTGGTGGCTGTCGGGGAGACGGGCCTCGACTTCTACCGGACGCGCGAACCGGCGGGGCGCGAGGTGCAGGAGATGGCCTTCCGTCGGCACATCGGATGGGCCCACGAGCACGGCAAGACGCTGATGATCCACGACCGGGACGCACACGACGACATCCTGCGGGTCGTCGATGCCGCGGGTGTGCCGGAGAAGATGGTGATGCACTGTTTCTCTGGGGATGCCGATTTCGCCGGGAGGTGCCTGGAGCGGGGTGCATACCTGTCGTTCCCAGGGGTCGTGACCTTCGGGTCGGCGGGGAACCTGCGGGAGGCGGCGCTCGTGACACCCATCGACCGGATCCTCGTCGAGACCGATGCCCCATACCTGACCCCGAAGCCACGGCGCGGCAAACCGAACGCGCCGTACCTGCTCCCGTACACCGTCGCGTTCCTCGCCGACCTGCTTGAGGTCGAGTTGGCAGGGTTCTGCGACCAGTTGGTCGCCAACACCTTCGACGCCTACGGGAAGTGGGGCGAGGATGCCTGAGGTCGGTCTGCTCGACCCTGCGTCGATCCGGCGGATCGCCGCGGAACTCGACCTGAAACCGACCAAGCAGCGCGGCCAGAACTTCGTCGTCGACCCGAACACGGTGCGACGCATCGTCGCGCTAGCGGGTGTGACAAGCGATGACGTGGTGCTGGAGATCGGCCCCGGGCTCGGGTCGCTGACGCTCGGGTTGCTGGAAACCGGGGCCCGGGTCGTCGCCGTCGAGATCGAGGACCGGCTCGCGCAACGGTTGGAGCGCACGGTCGCCGAGCGGTTGGGCGACGAAGCGGCCGGGCGACTGGAGGTCGTCAACGCGGACGCGCTGCAGGTCGCGGCGCTTCCGCTCGACCCGACGGCGCTCGTGGCGAACCTGCCGTACAACGTGTCCGTGCCGGTGCTGCTGCGCATGTTCGAGCTGTTTCCGGACTGGACCCGTGGGCTGGTGATGGTTCAATTGGAGGTCGCCGACCGGCTGGTCGCCCCTCCGGGATCGAAGACCTACGGGGTGCCGTCGGCCAAGACCGCCTGGTATGCGGCCACCTCGCGGGTGGGGACGGTGCCCCCGAAGGTGTTCTGGCCGGTGCCGAACGTGGATTCGGGGCTCGTCAGGATCGAGCGGCGCGCCGCGCCCGACGTCGAGGCCAGCCGGGAGGAGACCTTCGCGGTGATCGACGCCGCCTTCGCCCAGCGGCGCAAGATGCTGCGGGCCGCGCTGTCCGGCAAGCTCGGAGGAGCGGCAGCCGCGTCCGAGGCGATCTCCCGGGCAGGGGTCGACCCGACGCTGCGGGGCGAGATGCTCGACGTGACCCAGTTCGCGGCGATCGCCGCGGAGTTGAGGCCAGCGCCCGCCGGTTGAGCGGTCCGGCACAGGGTTGCGTGCAAAGATCTCCGCATGCGTCGAGGCCGGGGGCCAGGTGACCTAAATCAGGCGGAATCGAGAGATTTGTGCACACCACCGGCCGCGTTTGACGCCGCTGACAGGCACCGATGCGGCCGTGAGACAATGGACGGCGTGTCAAGTCGTCCCAACGCAGCCCGCGCCCGCCGTCCGCGCACCCGGATGAGCGCGGCAGAGCGGCGGGAACAACTTCTCGAGATCGCACGCGAACTGTTCGCCGAGCGCGGGTTCGAGGGCACGTCGGTCGAGGAGATCGCCGCGCGGGCCGGCGTGTCGAAACCCGTTGTCTACGAGCACTTCGGCGGCAAGGAGGGCGCATACGCAGTCGTCGTGGACAGGGAGACCAAGACGCTGCACACCGCCATCCGGGACGCCCTGACCACGCCCGGCGCCGGTTCGCGTGAACTGTTGGAGCGAGGCGCGATGGCGCTGCTGCGCTACATCGAGGAGCGCCCCGACGGCTTCCGGATCCTGTCGCGGGATCCGCTCCGAGACCCGCACGAGACCCCCGCGCCGGGCCAGACGGTGGGTTCGTTCGCCTCGATCCTCAGCGACATCGCCGTCCAGGTCGAGGACCTGCTCGCGGCGGAGTTCGTGAAGACCGGCCACGATCCGCAGTTCGCCGGGTTGTATTCGCAGGCACTTGTGGGATTGGTGGCGCAGACCGGCCAGCTCTGGCTAGACAATCGCGAACCGTCCCGCGAGGTGGTCGCCAGGCATCTGATAAACCTCGCCTGGAACGGGATGGCGCACCTGAAGACCGATCCCCGCCTGGTGATGGAACACATCGACCGGCGAACTGGCGCCGAGTCGGAGCCACAACCGGAGGCACAGCCCGGGGCTTCGTCTGGGCGCCGGCACGCAGGGGAAGACGCAACCGCCCGGTAGCGGTGATCGACCCAAGCCTGAGTTGGGTATTGGAGTCGGCTCCTTGCTATCTGTTGCTATATGAAAGTGCTGCGTATAGCGCTTCATAGTCATAGCGGACGGCCAGTGGTGATCCCGAGTCCCTACACGCCAGGTCCAGGGGTCAACCCGCCCATGTTCGCGGGCCGGTCGGAGATCCTGCTGCGGGTAGAAGCCGACCTGCCAACCAGATCACCACGATGCCGGGCTTCGATCGCTTCCTTCTCGAACACCACGACGAGCCGGGACGACGGAAACAAGTAACCCGAGAGTGAGACCGTCGGCGTAGGTCGACCGCTCGCTTCTCCCGGCAGAGGTCAAGCCGAGCCGAGGAGCAGACGGCGCAACAGCGTCGTCAGTTGCCGTCGTTCGTCCTCCGGCCAACCGGAGAGCAACTCCTGCTCCACCCCAAGCAGTGAAGTGAGTGCGGCGTCGACCAGTTCCGAACCGGCGGGAGCCAGCGCCACCAGCACCCCGCGCCCGTCGCGGGGATCGGATTCCCGCGTGACCAGGCCGCGCTTGACCAACCGGTCGACCCGGTTGGTCACCGTGCCCGAGGTCACGTGCGTCTCTTTGATGAGTTGGCCGGGGGAGAGGCGGTGCGGTTCACCGGCGCGGCGCAGCGCCGCCAGCACGTCGAACTCCCAGCCTTCGATCGAATGGTCACTGAAGGCGTGTTTGCGGTGGCCTTCCAGGATGGCCGCCAGCCGGTCGATGCGCGACCAGATGTGCATCGGGTCGAGGTTCAGATCCGGCCTGGCACGTTCCCAGGCGTCGACGACGCCGTCGACCTCGTCGCTCACGGCAGCACCTGGGCGCCGGCGACCGGGCCGAAGGCGCGACGGACGGCACGCACCCCACTGAACACCGCGAGGGACTCGGCCAGTTCGATGCTGTGCGCGTCCGAGCCCGCCAGGAAAGCGCAGGTGGGTCCGGAACCGCTGACGATCGCGCCGAGGGCCCCGGCGTCAAGACCTAGCCGGAGCGTGTGCGCCAGGCCGGGCTGCAGCGAGATGGCGGCCGCTTCGAGGTCGTTGACGAGGGAGGCGCCGACGGCGACGGGATCTCCGGCCCGGAGCCCTTCGAGGAGAGGGGCAGGGATGTCCGTCGGGTTCGGGTCGCAGAGCCGGTCGAACTCCCGGAACACCGACGGTGTCGAGAGCCCGGTGTGGGACAGCGCGAAGGCCCAGTGGTAGGTGCCCGCCGTCATCACGGGGGCGAGGTCGACGCCTCGCCCCGTTCCGATCGAGGTGCCGCCCCGAAGGAGGAACGGGACATCCGATCCGAGCTCCGCGGCCATGGGGTCCAGCTCTTCGCGCGTAAGCCCCAACCCCCACAGCGCGTTGCAGGCCACCAGGACGGCTGCAGCGTCGGCCGAGCCGCCCGCCATGCCTCCCGCGACCGGGATGCGTTTACGGATAGTCAGCGCCACGCCCGCGTCGGGCACGTCGAAGCGTCGGACGAGCAGCTTGGCTGCCCGGATCGCGAGGTTGGTGTCGTCGACCGGCAGGAACGCGGCGCCTTCGCCGTGGAACGCCAGCTTGAACTCCCCGGCGGGGGCGGTTTCGGCGCGTACCTCGTCGCCGAGGCTCACGGCCTGGAAGACCGTGCCGAGCTCGTGGAAACCCTGGGAGTCGGTTCCTCCGACGCGCAGGGCGAGATTCACCTTGGCAGGAACCCTCACCCGCACCACTCCGGTCACGCAACGAACTTACCGCACCCTGAGCGGGGATGACACCGATCACGATCGTGCCCGGGGGTGTGGGTGGCGCCGATCGCGATTGTGCCTGGGGGTGTGGG
>NZ_FQZG01000087.1 GCF_900141915.1 Tessaracoccus bendigoensis DSM 12906
CCCGGCGCTTCGCGCGGTGGGACCGGCTCAACCGGCTGGTGGTTGAGCCGCCCGGCGACCCCCGCTGGTTGAGCCGCCCGGCGAGCTCTGCGAGCTGGCGTGTCGAAACCCCTTGGCGTGCGGTGCACAGTGCTGACCACGGGGTGGTCAGTCTCCGACGGGCCTGCCGGCGACCAGGTTCGACACGTTGCGCGCAAGGTCGTCTTGGAGGCTCGGGTGGCTTCCCGCAAGGGGCGACTCGGCGGCGACGGCGTCAGCGAGTTCTGCCAGTGTCTCGGCGACGAGGGCCTCGGCGTGCCGGAGCCTCCAGGAGGTGAACTCAGCCAGAAGATCCTCTGCGGTGACCTCGGCCAACCGGTACCGGCCTCCCACCGCCAAGGCGAGCCGACCATCGTTGCTCAGGTGCGCCTGCGGCACGAAGTCGTAGGCCGGGGCCAGGGACACGGTGGTGGGTGAGCGGTGCAGCAGCGCGAGGTTCTTCGTGTGCATATCCAGGTTGCCCAACCCGACGGCGGCCACGACCATCCGCGCGAGCCGCTCAAGGTCGGCCCTCCCCGTGAAGCGACGCAGCGTCTCGGCTACTCGCAGGAGGCTCACCCGACCACCGAACTCCTGGTACTTCTGGTTGCCTTCTGCGCCGAGGGCCTGGTTGAAGTCCTCCTGATGCAGGCGACCCCCGGCCTCACGGTCGAAACGTTCGATGACCAGCGCCGGCTGGCCATCGAAGAGCGAGACCTCAGTGGCGAAGTCGGCGATCCCCAACCGTCGCATCAGCCGCGAGCCATACTCCTCGTCGAAGATCACCGTGCTGCCCGGCCCTGCGAGTTGCGGCTTGAGGATGTGCGTCGTCGGGTAGCCGCCGAGCGCCTGGGCCCAACCGTCCTCGGTGCGCACCAGCGTGATCTTCGGCTGGACCCCGCCGAGAGACGTCTTGCCGAGGAAGGCGTCGTTGCCGAGGGGAGACCGGACGGGGTCGTCCATCATGGCCCGGATCCGTGCGTCGGTCACGGGCCGGAGTTCCGGGACCAGGGGCTCCGATGGGTCGTCGAGGTCCCAGATCTGGAGAGCGCCCGCGATGTCGCGGCCGTACCGCGCGAGGAACGCCAAGGTGTCGCCGCTGCGGATGCCGCCCTGAGTCAGCAGATACTCGTACTGGTTGCCCTCAGGCAGCAGCTCGGCGAACCAGTTCCGACGCCGCGCCGCCTGATCTCGGCGGGGTGTCGGCGTGAGCGGGACGGCCACGGAAAGCGCGGTGCTGTTGGTGCCGAAGCGGGCCAGGGCTTCCGGAGTCGGGTGGAAGTCGAACGACCGGGAGTCGCCCTCCAGGGTTCCCACCCGGGTGTCGTAGAGCTCAACCGCGAGGCGCATCGTCGTCCTCCCAGGTGGCGGTGAGCTCGATCCCTGTCGCCTCGGCCAACTCGAGTAGCCGCCGCACCAGGATCGTCGTCTGGCCGCCCTCGATCGCGCTGATCGTGCTCTGGCTGACGTCGACGTCGGCGGCCAGTTCGGTCTGGGACAGGCCTCGGGCCAGGCGCGCCTGCTGGATAGCCAGCCCGAAGTCGGCCGGTGCGCGCAGGTGCGCGGTGCGCTTGACCATCGATCCTCCTATCCCGATTTCAGGATAGGGCAACGGTATCGAGATTCCAAGATAGTCCGAAGACGCTAACTTCGTGATGTTGGTTCATAGATGAACCAACATCACGAAGTTAAGCGTGCCAAGCCGTCGAGCGGGCGACCCGAGCCCGCTAGCGCAGCGCGACGAGGACCTGCAGAAGGCGATCTGGGGTGCCAAGCCGTCGAGCGGGCGACCCGAGCCCGCTAGCCCTTGACGGCCCCCTCCGTGATGCCAGACATGAACTGTTTCGCGCCGAGGAAGAAGATCACCAGCAACGGCAGCACCGCGATCAGCGACGACGCCATCAACATGCCGTAGTCCGTGCCGTGCGCCGTCTTCAACTGACTCAACGCCACCTGCAGCGTCAGCTTCGTCGGGTCGGTCAACACGATCAGCGGCCACATGAAGTCGTTCCACGAGCCGATGAAGGTGAAGATGCCCAGGAACGCCAGCGCCGGGCGGATCGTCGGCAGGCAGACGTGACGGTACTGCCTCAGGAACCCGCAGCCGTCCAGCGTGGCCGCCTCCAACAACTCGCTAGGGATGGCCGACGTGGCGTACTGGCGCAGCCAGAAGATGCCGAACGCGCTGGCCAGCGACGGGAGGATCAGCGCCTTCAGGTCGCCGACCCAACCGAGCTTGCTCATCACCAGGAACTGCGGGATCGTCGCCAACTGCGACGGCAGCAGGAACGTCGCGAGCACGATCCCGAACAACAGGTTCTTGCCGGGGAACTGGAACTTGGCGAACGCGAACGCCGCCAGCGACGCGATCAGCAACACCAGCACCGTCACGCTCGTGGCCACCACGAAGGTGTTGGCCATGGCGGCCCAGATGTTGGTCTTCTCCATGATCGTGCCGACGTTGGCGCCCAGCCGATCCCCGGGGGTCATCACCGGCGGATACTGGTAGATCACCGCCGAAGGCTGCGTGGCAAGCACGAACATCCAGTAGAACGGGAAAAGCGAGACCAACGCACCCGCCAGCAGGCCCAGGTGACGAAACACCGCCGACGGGCGCAGGCGACGCCGACGGGGCGGCCCACCGATGGGGCCGCGACGCCGACTGCTGGTCTCGATAGCCGGCCCGGCCAGTGCGGCGGGGACGGCCCTTGACGACATGCTCATCGCTTCTCCTTGCGCTCGCGGGTCACCAGCCAGTTGATGGCCGAGAAGAACATGACGACAACGAAGACGCCCCAGGCGATCGTGGCGCCGTAGCCGTAGCGGTTCTCCTGGAAGGCGACCGAGTAGAAGTACAGGACCATCGTCAGGCCCGAGTTGCCGACGCCACCGGCCGAGGCGGCGCCCGACGACATCGACGACGTCAGCACCTGCGCCTCGGTGAAGCTCTGCAGCGACCCGATGGTCGACATCAAGGTGATGAACAACACGATGGGACGCAGCTGGGGAAGCGTGATGCGGAAGAAGGTCTGCCAGCCGTTGGCGCCGTCGATGGCCGCCGACTCGTACTGGGTCTTGTCGATGGCTTGGAGCCCGGCGAGGATCAGCAGCGAGTTGTAGCCGACGAACGACCAGGTCGTCAGCGCCGAGATGGCGATCTTGATTCCCCACTCGTTCTGCAGCCAGGCGATGTTGTCGAACCCGAAGAGGTTGACGACGGCGTTGGCCAGGCCGAACTGGCTCGAGAACAGCGAGCTGAACAAGATGCCCATTGCCACCATCGAGGTGACGTTTGGAATCAGGTAGATGACGCGGTACGTGGTGGAGAACCGAAGCGTCGAGTTAAGCATCAGGGCCACGATCGTGGCCAGGATCAGCGTCGGAACCGTCCCCATCACCCACAGGATGAGGGTGTTGACCAGCGACTTGTAGAACAGCGGGTCGGTCACCAGGTAGCCGAAGTTCTCCAGCCCGATGAACTTGATGTCGCCCAGCCCGGACCAGTTGGTGAACGCCAACACCATGGTGAAGGCCATCGGCATCGCGCCGAACATGAAGAAGAAGAAGAAGTACGGGCTGAGGGCCCCGTACTGGGGCAGCGCCCGCCTCATGCGCTGCCCGGTGGACAGCGAACGGTAGCCGTCCACCGGCGGAGGCTCCTGACGACGCCCCCGCCGCGTGACCTCGACGCTCATCCGACCGTGAGGCCGACCTGCTGGGCAAGGCGCTTCGCCGCGGTGACGGCGTCATCCCAAGCCTTGGCAGGATCCTTGCCGGAGGCCTCGACCAGGTCGAGCTCGGCGAAGTAGGGGGCGCTGATCGTGTTCTGATTCGCGTCCTCATAGAGCGGGCGGACGGTTTCGGCGGCGTGGCCGAACACCTCGGCGGCCTTCTGCCCACCCAGGAACTCGACGGGGCCCGCCACCTCCGGCAGCTCGAACGACTCGGGGGTCGAGGGGAAGTTGCCCTTGTCCTCGAACTCGTAGGCCTGGTTCTGCGGATTCAGGATGAAAGCGATCAGCTCGAACGAGGCGTCCGCGTCGCTGACGCCGGCGGGGATCGTCAGGAACGATCCGCCGTTGTTGGTCGCATCGCCTGGATGCTCGCAGACGTGCCACTTGCCACCCGTCGCCGGGGCGTCGACCATCAGGTCGGACAGGTGCCACGAGGCGCCGAAATCGGCAGGTAGGCGACCGTCGTTGACGGCGGCAGCGGAGTCGGCCGTGTTCGACTCGAGCTTGGAGACGATCCCCTCATTCAGCGCCTCGACCGACAGGTCCCATGCATGCTTGATGTGGTCCTGGTCGCCGATAAATGTCTGATTCTCGTCGATGAAGCCCTTGCCGCTCTGCTTCCAGACGGTGTCGAACAGGCCGCCGGTGTTGCGGATGAGGTACGCCCCCGGCTTCTTCGCCATCAGCTCCTTGCCGAGCGCGAAGTACTCCTCCCAGGTGCGGATCGCGGCCGCCAGCTCGACCGGATCGGACGGCAGGCCGGCCTCCTCGAACACATCGAAGCGGTAGAACAGCGCGGTGGGGCCGATGTCGATCGGGATGCCCAGCTGCTTCCCGTCCGTGGTCGTGGCCTGCTCCCACTTCCAATCCAGGAACTGGTCCTTGATGTCGCCGGCGCCGACTGTGTTGAGGTCGACGAAGTACTTGTCCTGGGTGCGGAAGAACGCGATGTCTTCGCCCTTTACGCCGGTGATGTCGGGCAGCCCGCTACCGGCGGTGAAGGTGGTGGTCAGCTTCTGCTTGAAGTCGCCGCCGATGACGTCCTGACGAAGCTGGTACTGCGGGAACTGCTCGGCGACGGCTTGCAGGACTTTGTCGCCGAAACCCTCCGGCCAGGTCCACAGGACCTTCTGTGCGGCCCCGGAGGCGCCAGGGGAGCTGCCGGTGCCGGGAGCCGCGGTGGAACAGGCGGTGAGCCCGCCGAGGCCGAGGGCTCCGACGCCCAGAGCGCCGGTGCGGATGAGGGTGCGTCGTGAGACGTTCATGGTCCGAACTCCTTCAGATGGGTCGGTCCGGCTGAGGCAGCCGGCCATTGAGCAAGTTGATTGATTTTCAGGTGTGTGCGCCGCCAGTGGACGCTGGACGGCAGGCGGACGGGTACGGCGTTCTGCAGGTATCGGTGGCTGACAGCTGTGTTCCACACCTCCGATCGACCTCGATCCTGACGACAGGGCTGAATGTAGCACCAGAAAACGTCGAAATGATGAAATTTGATCAAATCGATAATGTTTGAGCGCGAGGCGATGATCTCGGCTACGTTGGACGAGTGCTGAAGACATTGCGCCACGACGCTCTCGTGGGTCTCGTACAGAGCAAGGGTGCGGCAACGGTTGCCGAACTCGCTGCCGAACTTGGAATCAGCCCGGCCACGACACGCCGAGACATCATCGAGCTCGAGCGGCTCGGCAAGTTGGAGCGCACCTGGGGAGGGGTCCGCTTCCCGACCGACGTGGACGACCCATTCCAGGAAGCGCTCGTGCGCGCCGGGGCAGGTAAGGCCCGCATCGGGCTCAAGGCGGCAGAAGTCATCCCCGACGGCGCCACCGTCATCCTGGACATCGGAACGACGGCCCATCACGTCGCACTCGCGTTGCGGGGGCGGGACTTGACGGTGCTCACGGCCTCCCTGCCGACCTTCGAGGTGCTGCGGGGGGCCGACCTCGAATCCCTCATCCTGCTCGGCGGGCGCTGGTCGGAGCAGTACCAGTGCTTCACGGGCCCGCAGGTCGTCGACGCGCTCGCGCACCAGCAGGCCGACATCGCGTTCGTGGGTTGCTCGGGGGTCTCCGACACCGGGCGGGTGCGCGACACTTCCTATTCGCAGATCGACATCAAGCGCGCGATCCGGGCCGCCGCGGCGCAGACGTATCTGCTTGCCGACTCGCAAAAGCTGCCTGGCAAGGGCGGCAACTCGCCGTTCGAGCTCGGTGAGCTCGACGGAATCATCACAGACGCACAGGCCTTGCCGACGACCCTCGCCGAGCACTGCCTGGCACACGACACGGAGGTAACGCTGGTATGAAGCTCACGATCGTTGGCGGCGGAGGGTTCCGCGTGCCGCTCATCTACAAGGCCCTCATCGCCGACCGCTCCACCGAACGCGTCACCGAGCTGAGGCTCTACGACACCGACGAGGCCAGGCTGCTGGCCATCGCCGAGGTGCTGCGTGAACTTGCCGACGGCGTGCTGGAGGCGCCGCGGGTGATCACGACCAGCGACCCGGCGACCGCGTTGAAAGGCACCGACTTCGTGTTCTCGGCGATGCGCGTCGGCGGCACGCACGGCCGCGCGATCGACGAACAGGTCGCGCTGCGCCACGGCATCATCGGGCAGGAGACGGTGGGGGCGGGCGGCATCTCATACGCGCTGCGCTGCATCCCCGCCGTCCTCGAACTCGTCGGGCACATCAAGGAGCACGCGCCCGAGGCGTGGGTGATGAACTTCACCAACCCCGCAGGCGTCGTCACCGAGGTGATGCAGCAGCACCTGGGCGACCGCGTGATCGGCATCTGCGATTCGCCGCTCGGCCTTGCCAGGAGGGCGCTCGACGCGTTGCGCCGCGCCGGGCTGGTCGCCGACGACGTCCCCGCCCCCGACTCGGGCTCCGACCGCATCCGCATCGGGTACGCAGGCCTCAACCACCTGGGCTGGATCAGCACGCTCCTAGTCGACGGTGTCGACGTGCTGCCGCTGTTGCTGGCGCGCCCCGACCTCATCGAGACCTTCGAGGAGGGTCGCCTCTTCGGAGCCCCCCTGATCCAGGCGCTCGGCGTGCTGCCCAACGAATACCTGCACTACTACTACTTCTCCCGCGAGGATCTGGCGATCGACCTCGCCACCGAGAACACCCGGGGCGTGTTCCTCGAAGCGCAGCAGGGTATCTTCTACCGCTCGGCCCGCCGCGCGGGCGAGGGCGCCTACGACCTGTGGGAGAGCACGCGCCGCGAACGCGAAGAGACCTACATGGCCACCAACCGCGAAGCGGCAGGCAACTTCGAGCGCGACGACGCCGATCTCGAGACGGGCGGCTACGACAAGGTCGCCCTCTCGATCATGCACGCGATCGCCAACGACGAGCCCGCCACGCTCATCCTCAACGTCGCCAACCGCGGCACCATCCCCGAACTCGACGACGACGCCGTGGTCGAGATCCCCTGCCGGGTCGACGGTGCCGGCCTGCAGCGCCTGCCCGGCGCGACCCTCCCGGCGCACGGCCGTGGCCTGGTCGTCAACGCCAAACAGGTGGAGCGTTACACGATCGCCGCCGCGACCGGGCCCTCTCGCGAGGCCGCCGTCCTGGCCCTGATGTGCCACCCGCTGGTGGATTCCTACCAGGTCGCGGTCGACGTGCTGGATGAGCTGATCCAGCGCTTCGACGAGTTGAGCTACCTGCGGGACGCCGTCGATGCATGACGACCGGAGGCTGGTCGAGGAACGGATCGAGCGGCTCCGGGAACGGGTCGGTGAGCGCCTCCACCGCGTTGTCGCCAAGCTCGACGTCTCCGCCTGGCCGACGCCCGGCGAACCGGTCGGCTTCGACGAGGCGCTGCGGGGCGACTATTCGCCCTTCCCACCCGGCACCTGGTGGGGTCCGGCGTGGAGCACCTGGTGGCTGCGCGTCGAAGGGAAGATCCCGGCCGATGCGCTGGGGCTCGACCTGGACCTGCGCGTCGACCTCGGTTTCGTCGGCGACTGGGCGGGCAACCAGTCCGAGGGCATGGTCTTCACCGAGGACGGCTGGCCGCTGAAGGGCGTCAACCCGATGAACCGCACCGTCGCGCTCAACCACGGCGCCCTCGCCGCGCGCGCGGCCGACACCTCACGTCGACTGATCGACGACGACGGCGCCGTCAGGCTCTACGTCGAGGCCGCGGCCAACCCCGATATGTCGCCCCACATGACCAGGCCGACGCTGCAAGGCGACACGTTGACCCGATCCGACGAGCCGGTGTGGCGCTTCGGTGGGGCCGAGGTCGTCGTCCGCGACGATGACGCGTGGGGCCTCTGGTGCGACCTGGAGGTCCTCGACGGGCTGATGCGGCAACTCCCCGAGGATTCGACGCACCGCGCCCGGCTGCTGCGAGGGATGGAGAGGGCCGCCGATGCCGTCGACGCGGGCGACCTCGCCGACGGCGCCGCCGCGGCCAGGCAGGTGCTCGCCCCGCTGATCGCCAGCGGCGCCAACGCCTCCGCGCAGAAGATGGCTGCCGTCGGGCACGCGCACATCGATTCGGCCTGGCTGTGGCCGATCCGCGAGACCAGGCGCAAGGTGCTGCGCACCTTCTCCAACGCGGTCGCGCTGGCTGGGCAGTACCCCGACTTCCACTTCGCCTGCACCTCGGCGCAGCACTACCAGTGGCTGAAGGAGGCCTCGCCGGAGGTGTTCGCCCGGGTGCGGGAGGCCATCGACGCCGGCCAGTGGCACGCCGTCGGGGGCATGTGGGTCGAATCCGACACCAACCTGCCCGGCGGCGAATCGCTCGTGCGCCAACTGACGTCGGGCCTGCGCTGGATGCGCGACGAGCTGGGGGTGCGGCCCGACTGCCTCTGGCTGCCCGACTCGTTCGGCTACACCGGCGCGCTGCCGCAGCTCGCGAAGCTGGCGGGAATGGCATGGTTCTTCACGCAGAAACTCTCCTGGAACCAGGTCAACAGCCTGCCCCACCACACGTTCTGGTGGGAGGGCATCGACGGCACCAAGATCTGGACGCACTTCCCGCCGGTCGACTGCTACGACAGCGTCGTCAGCCCCGAGGAGGTCAAGCGCGCCGAAAGCAACTTCAAGGAGAAGGGCCGCGCCGACCACTCGCTGCTGCCGTTCGGCTACGGCGACGGCGGCGGCGGGCCGGTGCCGGAGATGATGGAGCGGATCCACCGGTTCGCCGACCTCGAGGACGCGCCCCGGCTCACGGCCACCTCACCGGCCGACTTCTTCGCGGCGGCCAGCGCCGAGAACGCCGACCTGCCTACCTGGGCGGGCGAGCTTTATCTCGAGTTCCACCGCGGCGTCTACACCACGCAGCACGAACTCAAGCAGGGCAACCGGCGAAGCGAACACCTCCTGGCCGCCGTCGAACTGCTCGCCGCGCTCACCCCCGGCGACGACGAGGGCGACCGGCTTGAGGGCCTCTGGCGGCGACTGCTGCTCCTCCAGTTCCACGACATCCTGCCGGGCAGCAGCACCTCGTGGGTCAACCGGGAGGCCGCCGCCGAGTTCGCCGCCATCGTCGCAGAGCTGGAGGCGATGCTCGCCGAACGGTTCGCCGTTCAGGCCGGGCGAAGGGGGCTGCTCAACGCCGCCTCGCACCCGCGCCGCGAGGTGATCTCGGCCGACGGCGCGCTGCGCCTGGTGGAGGTGCCGGAACTCGCGGTCGCCGACCTCGCCTCCGCCAGCCGCGAGCCCGCGCGCCCCGTCGAGGTGCAGCGGGTCGGGGGCGGGTTCGTCCTGGACAACGCCTTGGTGCGCGTTGAGATCGACGCCGCCGGCACCGTCACGTCCGTGTGGGACCACCGGGCCCGGCGGGAGGCGCTGCTGCCGGGGGCGCGGGCCAACCTGCTCACGCTGCATCCCGACCATCCGAGCTGCTTCGACGCGTGGGAGTTGCAGGAGCAGTACCGGCGCCAGGCGACGGTGCTCGACGCCGTCGACGAGCTGCAACTGGTGCTCGACGACCCGCTGCGCGCCCGGGTGGAGGTGACGCGCACGTTCGGCGACTCCCGGGTGGTGCAGTCCATCTCGCTCGACGCGGAGGCCGACACCGTCGACTTCGGGCTGGCGATCGACTGGCGCCAGCGCGAGCGGGTGCTGAAGGTCGGCTTCCCGCTGGCGGTGCAGGCCAGGCAGGCCACCGCCGAGATCCAGTTCGGCCACATCGAGCGCCCGGTCGCGGTGAACACCTCATGGGACCAGGCCCGGTTCGAGACGCCAGGGCAGCGCTGGCTGTTGCTGCAGGAACCCGGCTACGGGATCGCGCTTGCCAACGACTCCAGCTACGGCCACGACGTGCATCCGGCGGCCGCCGGGTCGGGCGAGCGGGCCGGCGGGGTCGACGTCGGGCTCACCCTGTTGCGCGCGCCCAACGCCCCCGACCCGACCGCCGACCTCGGCGAGCACACCTTCGCCTACAGCCTCACCGTCGGCGCCGATGTGCCGGCCGCACACCGGGCGGGCATGCGGCTCAACCAGCCGCTGCGCCTGCTCGACGGGGCGACCGGGCTGGCGTCGGCCTTCCGGCTCAGCCCGGCCACTGCGTCGAGCTTCGTCGTGATCGACGCCGTCAAACCGGCATTCGACGGCTCAGGCGACCTGATCGTCCGGCTGCACGAGGCCGCTGGCGCCCGGAGCCGGACCGAGCTGACGCTGGGTCGCGCCGCCGCCTCCGTCACCGAGGTCGACCTGCTGGAGGAACCGGTCGCCGAGCAGACGCAGGCGCTGCCGGACGGTGCCGTCGGGGAGGGCGGCACGGTCGGCCTGGCCCTGCGGCCGTTCCAGATCCTCACCCTCCGATTCGGGAGCCCGTTGTGAAACTGTTGTTGATCTGCCTCGACGGCGTCCGCGCCGACCTGGTCTTCCCCGAGGCCGTCGCGGCCGACCCGTCCTTCGCCGAGCCCGACCACCCGTCCGACCCACGATTTGGAGCAGGGGCCCACGACGGCACCACCCCGCCGGACGAGGCGCCGCGCCCCGCGGCCTTCGCGCCGACCCTGCGTCGGCTCGCCACGGGAAATGCCTTGTCCGAGGGGCGGGTGATCCCGATGTGGATGACCCCGCCCACCGATTCGGGCCCAGGCTGGGCATCGATCCTGACCGGGGCCACGCACGAGGAGTGCAACGTGTGGTGGAACGAGTTCGTCGGCCACGACCTGGCCCGCAACCCCGACCTGCTCTCGCGCGTGTTCTTCGCCAACCCAAAGGCCCGCACGCTGGCGGCGGCCACCTGGGACGCGTTCACCGACCCGGCCGGCCCCGGCCCGATCATCCACCAGCGCGTCGACCAGCAGCGCACCGGGCAACACCAGTTGTTCCACCCGGATCTGCGCCGCGGCATCACCGCCGCCGACGCGGCCGTGTGCCAGTGGGCCTCGTGGAAGCTGCTGCACGAGGGCCCGGACGCGGCCGTCGTCTACTTCGAGGGGGTCGACGCCGCCGGGCACAAGTACGGGGCCGACTCCGAGGAGTACCGGGCGGCCATCTCCCGGGTCGACGAGCACACCAGATACCTGGTCAAGGCGGTCTCCGAGCGCCACGAGCAGCTCGGTGAGGACTGGCTGATCGCGGTGACCACCGACCACGGCCATAAGGCCGCGGGCGGCCACGGTGAGGACGAGGTCGAGGTGCGGCGCAGCTTCCTCGCGGTACACCGGGTCGGCGGACGGCTCCCCGACGCCGTCAGGGACGCCTCTTCGCTGCGCAGCCACCAGGTGATGGGCCTCCTGCTGGAGGCGATCGGCGCCCGGCAGGGAAGCCTGGACGCGCCCGGCCTCGGGGTGCTCACCGACATCGAGCCCGTCGGCCCGACGAGGGACCTAGCCTTCGAGTGGTGAAGGTGCCCGCCACATGCGCACCCTTCGCACCGTGCCGCGGAAGTCGTCGGCGCGCTGCCCGGCATACTCGCCGGCCCCGACACGCCAGCGCCACGGGCCCGGCAGCAGCGGGGCCGCGAGCACGGCGTCGACCCTCCCGACCTGGTCGCCGTCGATCCACATCCCCGCGCCCTCGCCCTGACGCACGACGACGGTGAGCTCGGCGCCCGGCTGGTACTCGTGCGAGGTCGCCCAACACTCGGCGCTCTCGACCGCGGCCTGCCAGCCCACGAAGTTCTCGCTGGAGAGGCTGAGCGCGGCCAGCGGCTCGGACGATCCTGGTGCAGAACCGAGCCTGGCCAGCAGCACCTCCCACCTCTCTGGCATCGCGGACGGCAGCACGCACTCCACCTCGATGACGGCGGTGCCGGGCAGCTCGGCCTCGAACTCGCGCTCGCCGTCGGGGTGCTCGTCGACCACCAGATCGAACCCGTCGGCCTGCCAGGGGACGGTTCGTCCGCCACCGAGGGCAGCCGGCAGCGGGAACCGGAACTGGTCTTCCGGCCTTGCCAGGCTGAGGTGGCGGCGGGCCTCGACGCTGTGGAGGAGCAGCGGGTCCGTCAGGGCCGCGTTGAGCGTGATCGCCTGCGCCTCACCTTTTTCCGGGTCGAACTCGTAGACGCGGACGGTGCCGGCGCCGCCGAACGGCAGCTGTTGGTGGTTGACGGCGTGGAACTCGCGCCCGTCGACCGGGACGCGCGCGCTCGGCCATTCGTGGCCACCGATCACCAGGAACACGTGCGGGTGGGCGCGGAGTCGCTCCTGGATGGCGGCGCCGTGCGGGGTCAGGCGGGCGTCGACGGCGGCGTCGTGGCTGACCAGGACGGTCGGCACGTCGCGGTGGGTGGCGAGGATGCCGTCGGCCCAGGCCCACGTCGGCGCGGTGGGTCGCCAGTCGAGCGCGAGCACGCCGAGTCGACCGCCGCCCGGCAGGTCGAGCACGCGCCACGAGGAGTAGCCGTCGCGGCTGTGGGCGACCGGGGTGACGAGGTGCCCGCCGCTCACCAGCGGGCTGCCGGGGCCGAACGCGTCGAGGAAGGGGGTCGGGCCGCGGTCATCGCCGTGGGACTGGTCGACGTCGTGGTTGCCGGTGGCGATCGTCCAGGCCAGCCCGTCGAGCGTCTCGTGCGAACCGGTCAGCGTGCGCAACGCCTGCTCGCACTCCGATCTCCAGCCGTGTTCCGTCACGTCGCCGACGTGGATTACGTGGCGCAGCGGGGCGATGGCGCCCGCCGAGATGAGCTTGTCGACGCGCTCGAGCGTGGCCGTGAGGAGGCCGGGGGCTGTGCGGTCGCCGTCGAAGAGGTACTGGGTGTCGCCGATGACCAGGAGCGAGAAGCGGGTCACGCCCGGCCTCGGAGGGCCGCGGCGAGGCGGGGCAGGCGTGGGTCGTCTGAGGCGAGCGCGAGGGCCAGGAGGTCGTCGAGGCCAGGCGGTTCGGCGGCTCCTGAGGGGCGGCCGAGGATGGCGGCGACGATGAAGGCGACCAGGTCGAGGCGCCGGGTCAGGCTCAGGTCGGGGAGCGTGTTTGCGAACACGAAGGAGGCGAGCGCCGAGTCGCCTGCGCCAGTGGTGCCGGTGGCACGGACGGCAAAGGCGGGCACCTCTGCCTCCTCGCCGCTGGCCGCGTCCACGGCCAGCAGCCCGGCAGCGCCCCTGGTGACCACGACGAGCGGCACCTTGGCCGTGAGTCGCCTGGCCGCCAGAAGCGCGTCGTCCTCGCCGGTGAAGGCCATCGCCTCCAGCTCGTTGAGCATCCAGACGTCGCAGGCCCCGCGGCTCAGGAGCGCCTCGCTGGACCACTCCCCAGTGGTATCGAAGCCGCGGGAGGCATAGACGGTGGAGCCGGCGGCGCGGGCGCGGTCGATCCAGGGGAGGACCGGGTCGCGCATGTCGACGATGACCGAGCCGGCCCGGAATGCCAGGTCGTCGAGGTGTGCGGTGACGCCGTCGGGGGGTGGCGTCTCGAAGGTGGCCATGGCGCGGTCGTCGGCTGTCGAGAGGGCGACCGTGGTCGGGAGGCGCCAACCGGGGTGGACGCGCGAGAGGGACATGTCGATGCCGAGCGCACGCATGTCGTCGGCGAGCTGGGCGCTGGCGGTGTCGTCGCCAAGGGGCGTGCTCAAGGCGGTGCCCATCCCGAGCGCGCGGCACACGCGGGCCATGTTGCTGATCCCGCCCCACGTCTCGTGCAGCCCGGTGGCGTGGCGCTCCTCGCCGAGCGCGGGAAGCACCGGAAGGCCGGTCATGATGAGGTCGCGGTAGGTCACGCCTACCGCCAGCACCTCGGTGTCGAGGCTTGAAGCTTCGGTCACGATCCCTCCATGCTTAGGTTTGATCGAAATGATCGAGTTGTGAGCGCTGGGCACGGTAAGTCTAGTAAATGCTGCGTAAGTCTGCTCATTTGTTTAGAGTTCGGGTATGACAGAGCTTCCCAGCCGCATCGCGGCCGTCCTGTTCGACATGGACGACACCCTCGTCGACTCCGAGGCCGCGTGGTTCGCGGCGACCGAGGACGTCTGGACCGACGCCGGCGGTGACCCGACGGGCAAGGGCCTGCTCGGCTGCTCGATCGCCGATCTGGTGGAGCAGTTCGAGGCCGACTTCCCCGGAGCGGATCCCGCGGAGACCGAACGTCGCCTGCGGGAGCGTCTGTCGCATCACATCGGTGACGCGGTCGCCCCGATGCCTGGCGCCGTCGACCTGATCACCCGGATGAGCGCGCTCTTCCCGATCACGATCGCGTCGAACTCGCCGTCGGACATCGTCGCGCACGTGGTCGACTCGCTCGGGTGGGGGGCGTTCTTCACGGCGCGCCTCGGGACGGAGGACGTCGCCTCACCGAAACCCGCGCCCGATCTCTATCTGGCGGCGGCCGCCGCGTGCGGGGTCGACATCGCAGACTGTGTCATCTTCGAGGACTCTCCGGTCGGCGTCCAGGCGGCGCGGGCCGCGGGCGCGTTCGTCGTGGCGGTCGGCCCGGCGGCGGCCGGGGCCGGGCACACCTCGGTCGAGTCGCTGCTCGACCCGCGTGTCGTCGCGTGGCGGCCGGGGCCGGTGCGTCGGGTGACCAATCCCGCAGGGGAGGAGCTGACGACCGAGTTGGCGCGCTGGGGTGCCCGGATCGCGCAGCGGTCGGGTGCGGTGGCCGGCGAGCGGTTCGAGGCGATGATGCGCGACACGTGGTGTACGACCATGTCGCGCAACGGCG
This sequence comes from Tessaracoccus bendigoensis DSM 12906, assembly GCF_900141915.1. Classification (GTDB taxonomy): domain Bacteria; phylum Actinomycetota; class Actinomycetes; order Propionibacteriales; family Propionibacteriaceae; genus Arachnia; species Arachnia bendigoensis. The sequence goes on from NZ_FQZG01000087.1 coordinate 14,827, forward strand.
ACGGGGTTTTCGTCGTCACCGGTGACATCCCGGCGATGTGGTTGCGCGACTCGTCGGCGCAGGTGCTGCCGTTCCTCAGGTTGCAGCATGTGCCGCAGGTCGCGGAGACGCTGCGCGGGATCGTGCGGGAGCAGTGGCGCTGCATCCGCATCGACCCCTACACCAACGCGTTCAACGCGGGCCCGACCGGGGCGCACTTCGACGAGTCTGACGGCGAGCTGGACCCGAACGTGTGGGAGCGCAAGTACGAGATCGACTCGCTTGGGTTCCCGGTGCGGCTCGCGCACCGGATCTGGCGCGACAGCGGCGACGCGGCCCACCTCGACGACGCCGTGCGGCGGGGCTGCCACGCGATCGTCGAGCTGTGGAGGCGGGAGCAGCGCCACTTCGAGTTGTCGTCGTACCGCCACGTGCGGCCCGCGGAGCCGTGGGACACGTTGGGGGAGGACGGCCGGGGCACGCCGGTCGCCGTCACGGGGATGACGTGGAGCGGATTCCGCCCCTCCGACGACGCCTGCCGCTACGGCTACAACATCCCGGCGCAGCTGATGGCCGTGTCGGCGTTGCGCTGCATCGCCGAGTTCGCCGACCACTGGGACGACGCCCCGTTGGCCGCGGAGGCGCGAGCGCTCGCCGTCGAGATCTCGGATGGGGTCGCTGCGCACGGGTTGATCGAGGGTCGCTATGCGTACGAGGTCGACGGGCTGGGGGGAGTGTTGTGGATGGACGACGCGAACATGCCCTCGCTGCTGTCGCTACCGCTGACGAGCGACGTGGCCGCCGACGACCCGGTCTACCTGGCGACGCGGGCGTGGGTGTTGAGCGATGAGAACCCGTTCTTCTATCGGGGGAAGTTCGCCGAGGGCGTGGGGAGCCCGCACACGCCGGAGGGTTACGTGTGGCACATCGCGTTGGCGGTGCAGGGTTTGACGGGCTCCGAGTCGGAGGGGGAGTCGTGCTTGGCGACGATCTTGGCGACCGACGCGGGCACGGGGTTGACGCATGAGGGCTTCGATCCGGACGACCCGGGCTTGTTCACTCGGCCGTGGTTTAGCTGGTCGAACTCGATGGCGTGTGAGTTGATGATGGAGTTGGTTGAGCCTCGCGGTTGAGCCGCCTTGTGAGGTACGAGCAGGGTCGCCCCCTGCTGGTTGAGCCGCCTTGTGAGGGACGAACAAGGCGTGACGAAACCCCTCTCGTTGGTTGAGCCGCCTTGTGAGGGACGAGGAAGGCGCGTCGAAACCCCCGTCGTCGGTTGAGCCGCCTTGTGAGGTACGAGCAAGGCGTGACGAAACCATCGTGACGTTGTCCGGGGGCTCTGTGCACCGTGTGCCGGGTGGTTTCGTCCAGGCGCCGGTTGAGCCGCCTTGTGAGGTACGAGCAAGGCGTGACGAAACCATCGTGACGTTGTC